>NZ_BMKZ01000019.1 GCF_014644735.1 Caldalkalibacillus thermarum
CCAGTTTGTTCCGGATCAGCCCGCTGCTCAAAAGCAGCAAAAACTTGCGCCAGTTATAGCGGCTGGAATTCAGAAAACGATAGACCGCATCTTTTCCGGGAAGATCCAGTGCGTCTTTCTTTTGAAGGGCTTGCTACAGATTTTTCTTGCTAAACACCAGGAGAAAAAGGAATTTGAAAAGCGCCAGGCAAGTCCATCCGCAATCTTTCACAAAATTGGACTTTTTGAGTAGAGAGCCAATCCGCTGTTCTTTGAAAAAACGATCCACTCTTGAAAGAAGTTGCTGGTCAGAAGCCGAGGAATTTGGTACGATAGACATGAAAAACATCCTTTCCTTGGTAAGTGTTAGTGATAGCAACTTCATTTTACCAAAGGATTGGGTGTTTTTCGCGTTTTTTGGCCAAATTCCCCAGTTAAATCAAGGGATTCTCGTGTTTTTCAAGGTGCGAAAGTTGAGAATAATAACCTATAGTTATTCAAAAAAGAAATTTTAGCCCGCTGCGTAAGGTGTGTATGGTAGCGAGTTCTAAAATTCGATGCTGCAGCAACATGCTCCCATACCTTATCGTTCACCGTAATAGTAATAATAATAGCTGTTGCCGGAAAGTTTGCGGTTATTTAAGACACAGCCTATGATGTTGGCTTGCACTGTTTCTAGTAAACTCTTAGCCTTTACAGCCAATTCCTGATTGGTTTTTCCTGAGCTGACAACCAGAATGACACCATCCACTTGGCTGGCCAAAATCTGTGCATCTGTTACGGCTATCACCGGCGGTGTATCAAACAGCACCACATCATATTTCGTTTGGGCTTCTTCAATAAGCGCTTTCATCCGCTTAGAGCCCAACAGCTCTGCCGGGTTGGGCGGAATAGGCCCTGAGGTCAAGACATCCAGCCCTTCCACATCCGTATCAGTCTTGATCACATCCTCCAGTGTGGCAGTGCCGGAGATGACATTGGTCAAACCTTCATTATTCAGAAAGCGGAAGGTATGGTTCACCGTTGGTTTGCGCATATCTGCATCCACCAGCAGAACAGCTTTGCCCGCTTGGGCCAGGGTAATAGCCAAGTTAGCTGAAACGATGGACTTTCCTTCTCCCGGTCCGCTACTGGTCACCATCAGGGTGCGCAGTTCCTTATCCACGCTGGCAAATTGGATATTGGTTCTTAAGGTGCGAAAAGCTTCCGAAATCGGTGACTTGGGATCCTGCAGGGTAATCAGTGAGCGTCGTTTATGTGCAGATTGTCTAGACTTCAACTTGTTCTCCTCCTACTTGCCGGCTGTGCCGCACCCGGGCTGTTTGGGCAGCAGGTTCCTCCATCTGGCCAATGGTGCCCAAGACAGGCAGTCCCAGAACGCGCTCCACATCTTGCTCGGTTTTAATGGTATTATCCAGGTACTCCAGCAAGAAAGCCAAGCCAACGGCTGTCATTAAACCCACCACACCGGCAATGGCCATGTTCAGCACCGGCTTGGGTTTAACCGGTGTTGGGTTGTCGGACACTTTCGCTTCGGCCATAATGTGCACGTTATCGACATTCATCAAGTTGACAATTTCCCGCTGAAACGTTTCAGCCACGGCATTGGCAATATAGACAGCCTGCTCCAGGCTGGGGTCCGTCACCGTAATGGCCATCACTTGAGAATCCCGTACGGCACTGACGTTAATTTGCTCATCCAGTTCTGTATAGGTTTTGTCCAGGTTGTAACGTTCAATCACCAGCTCCAGGATGCGCGGACTTTTAATGACCACTTGATAGGTATTCATCAGTTCAATGTTAGTGCGGATATCCCCCTGATTAATTTCATTGCCTGGGCGGCTCTGGTTAACCAGAATCTCCGCTTTGGCCTCGTATTGGGGCGTGATGATAAAGTAGCTGACAATGCCGCTCACCAAAACAGCCACCGCGGTTATGAGGGTAATCAAGGATAATCTTTTTCTCAAAATAGCAAACAATTCCCTTAAATCCAGCTCTTGCACTTCCCGGTTCTCCATAGTACGCCTCCATCTCTCATTTCTTGAAGAATCATAGCATTAGATCAGTTTCCCTTTATAAGACTCATGTCCATTGTAAACAACTTCCTCTGCATTTTCTAGTCTTTTTTTCCCAAATTGCCTTAATGGCCTGCAAGAAGTCCATAAACATGTCCACATCAATATAATCGGCATGATGGCGAAATTGTTTAGCGCTTTTCGGCTGCAAACTGGCCTAACTGGGCCAACTGGGGCCGAATGGCCGGAATCCACTGCCAATCACTCAGTTCATCATGGGAAGGCGAGGCATTGACAAGGTGGACACTCATGGCCACATAGCCCAGGCGAACAAGGGTCATGGTCATCATCCGTTCTTAAGCTTGTCCTATGGATTAGGATGTCCCTGTATCCAGTGTTTTATGGAGAATTGCAAACCAGACGTGATGCACATAAAAACCGCCCGGCGGCGGCCACAACAATTAAATTTATTTAAAGACCTGGTAAAAATTGTCTTAAAACGCGGTTAATTCTGCTTCTCTCCCAGGGCAAACATCAGGTCACCCTCAGCCACAATCTGGTCGTTTACTTTGGCCACGCCATGCCCTTTGCCGATAGAGCCCCGCACCCGGGTCAGCTCCACTTCCAGGTGCAAGGTATCGCCCGGCTTCACCTGCCCTTTGAAGCGGAAGTTGTCAATCCCGGCAAAGAAGGCAATCCGGCCCCGGTTCTCTTCTTTTTTCAGGATGGCCACGGCACCCACCTGGGCCAGCGCTTCCACAATCAGCACCCCGGGCATGACGGGGTAATCGGGAAAGTGGCCGCTGAAAAAGTGTTCATTGGCCGTCACATTTTTAAGACCGACCGCCCGCTTTCCTTCTTCCACCTCCAGGATACGGTCCACCAGCAAAAAGGGATAACGGTGGGGGATGATCTCTTTAATCTGTTCAATATCCAGCATGTCCATGTCTCCTCTCTGAACCAGGATAAAATTTGAGCCTGGGCCAAAATCAGGTGACCAACCTAAGGTATAAAGCCTCATCAGGCGTGCAGACTATGAAATGTCCCCGCTTTCCATGGGAAGTTGGGGTTCACATAAAGGAGTCTCCCAGCTAACAGCTGGTTACTGGGGGGCTCTTTTCACGTTGGGCTCCATGCGCAGATAGGTGTACAGGTAATTCAAGCTGGTAATGATGGAAAACCCAATGGCCGCCCACAAGCCTTCCCGGTAGTAAGGCAGCTGGAACATAATCATCAAAAAGACTATATAATACAGGACCGTGGTGGCCTTGCCCAGCCAGTTGGCCGCCGGCACTTTTCTTTTGCCCCGAAAATGAACAAACATGGAAACTAAGATCATGCCCAGATCCCGGCTGAAAAAGACACCGGCCGCCAACCAGGAGATGCGTCCGTCAATGACAAAGGCCAGAATCACGGTAATCATCATCAGCTTATCCGCCAACGGGTCTAGCAGTTTGCCCGTCTCGGTGACCTGCTGTGTCCTGCGGGCCAGATAGCCGTCCAGCATATCGCTCACACCGGCCAGAATCAGTACGGCAAAGGCCAGCAGATTGGCATAATCCACACCTGAGAAAAAAGCGATCCAAAACAGCGGTATGAAAAAAAAACGGGTAACCGTAATCAGATTGGGTACATTCATAGCGTCCTTCCTCTCTCTGCGCCATAGCAGAAAAACTTCGGCCGTGCTACCGAAGTTCCTTCAGTTAAGTGATGTATATGTTCTACCTCGGTCGTTTTAATCCTTAAAGACAAGATTGTAGATATGTTTCCAGGTCTCGATGTTTATCACCAGCCGCAAGTCTTCCTTGCCGAGCACCCCAAAGCCAACGATCAGCCCGGCCACAAGCGTGGCAAAAAAGCAGAAGAAAATAAACAGCCACTTGGCCATAAACAGTAAGATACGCTGCCGGAGCGGACGCTTGCGCACCAGCATGATCTTTTTCTTTTTTTCCTTTCCTTGTTTTTTCTCCTTCTCTAGCTGTTGTCGCTCTTCCTGCTGAGTCCCCATTTAGAATTTCCCCTTCATCAAGGGCTTATGCACGAATCGAATTGGCCAAGCCCAGCATCTCATCGGCAATGGAGATGGAACGGGCCTTAAGTTGCATCAGGCGCTGGGCAGCCATCACCTGGGTCATCTCCTGGGTCAGGTCTACGTTTGAGGTTTCCAGTGCCCCCTGGCGCAAACGGATGGTGCGCTCCGCCGGATCCTGTTGGGCCAGGTTCAGCACTTCAATCTCTGCTTCCTCCCCAGGCCAGCGGAAACGGTTCTCACCCATGGCTACGAGCTGATCAGGCCGCTCGATATAGGCCAAGCCCAGGACATATTCCACACGGTTCTCGGGTGTTTGGGCCTGATAGGCCGCAAGTGTTCCATCTTCCCTGAGCTCTATTGTATCATAATGGGCCGGAAATGTAATCTGCCCGCCGTCTGCTGCCAAAAGCGGCGAACCGTCAGCCGCCACCAGCCGCACAAAGCCAGCCAGATCAGGATGGGGGGCCAGGTGGAAACGTCCGTCCCGGGTATAGACCACTTCCTGTTGTCCGCCACCCGCTTCAGCATTGTTGATCGATGCCAGGCAGAACCAGGCGTGGGGACCTTCAATCATAAAATCGAGCGGACGGTTTGTGATGATCATGCCGCCTTGCTCGGTGCGCAAGAGGGTTTGGCTGACGCGGCCCCCATGTCCGAGACGCACCCCGTAAGGCGTCAGGCGGCCCGCTTCCTGCCGGAGATGGGGCTGGTTGTGGAGCTGGCGGGTTAACAGATCCTGAAAAGCCGCTTCTCTCCGTTTAAAACCGGCTGTATTGAGATTGGCCAGATTGTGGGCATGGGTATCCACTTTAAGCTGTAATTGGCGCAAAGTGGCTGCTGAGGTCAGCATGACGCGGTTCATGACAGGATTCCCCCCTCTCCTTCAGTCATTAATACAACTTGCCAATCTGGTTGGCCGCCAGCTCCATGTTACGGTCATACGTTTGCAACACCTTTTGATTGGCTTCATACAGGCGGTAGTGCATCAACATCTGGGTCATGGTCTGGGTCACATCCACGTTGGACTGCTCAAGGAAGCCCTGTTTAAGGGCAAACGGGATCCCTCCTGGATTGGCCGGGTCAGTTAAAAAGGGAACATTGGCGGCCAATTGCGGTTCGGCAAAGGGTTCCTCTCCTTCTCCTCCCGGCCAGCGCCACAGGCCATGCCTCTCCCGGATCAAGCGTTCAGGGTGTTCCGTGTACCCCAGCCACAACCGGGGCTCAGGATTCACATCCGCCGGGGCACCACCAGCGGCCTGGGGATCAAGGAGCACCCGCCCGTCTTCTGAGATCACCAGCCGGTCATGGCCGGCATAGATGGGATTGAGCGTCTCATCCAGCACATAATAACCTTCGGGTGTGACCAGATAACCGTCCTGGTCCAGTACAAATTGACCGTTGCGGGTATAGCGGATCTCACCGTCTCCCGCTTGTACAGCGAAGAAAAGGTGTCCCCGGCGTCCCGTCTCAGGATTGGGGGGCAAGTATTGGTCCACAATAGCCACATCCAGAGCCCGCCCTGTTTCCTGGAGCGGCCCCTGTCCAAAGCGGGGGATGCTTTCCTGCATGTACACCCCGGTATGTAACGTGCCAATGGGTGTTTCCAGACGCCCTCCCCTTCCCGGCTGACTGCGGCCGGCCCGGGACGAAGGGGAAGCCTCCAAGCGCTGAAGCAGCATTTCTGGAAACGAACGTACCGCTGCCCGGTCCTGTTTAAAGCCGGGTGTCTGGGCATTAGCCAAGTTGTGGCTCAATATCTCCTGCACCCGTTCAGCGGCAATCATGCCAGATGCAGCGCTGTAGATTCCTTTAAACATGCTCTCCTCTCCCTTTCAGTCTCATGGCTTAGAGCTTAAACCAGTGCTTTTTTGGGGATGCGGTCTAAGTTTTCTAACATGAGGCCTGTCCCCTTGGCGACGCAGGTCATCGGGTCGTCTGCCACCAGCACAGGCACTTGCAGGACGTCAGCCAACAGCATGTCCATGCCGTACAGCAAGGCGCCCCCGCCGGTGAGCATGATGCCTCTGTCAATAATATCGGCCGCCAATTCCGGCGGCGTCCGCTCCAGTACGCCTCTGGCCGCCGTAATGACCTGCTCGACCGGTTCATTTAAGGCCTCATAAATCTCACCCGATGTCACCGTCACCGTTTTGGGCAAACCGGAGACCAGATCCCGCCCGCGGATGTCCATCTCTTCCTGACGGGCATCAGGAAATACAGTAGCGATCTTATGCTTCACGTCTTCTGCGGTGCGCTCCCCGACCAACAGCTTGTACTTCCGTTTAATAAAGTGCTGTATGGCTTGATCGAACTTGTCCCCTGCCACCTTGATAGAAGAGGCGGTGACAATGTCTCCCATGGAGAGCACGGCAATATCCGTTGTACCACCGCCAATATCGACAACCATATTTCCACTAGGTTGGAAAATGTCCATGCCCGCACCAATGGCTGCCACTTTCGGTTCCTCTTCTAAAAAGACGCGTTTGGCGCCGCTTTTTTCGGCTGCTTCACGAATCGCTTTTTGTTCCACGGAGGTAATGTTGGTTGGACAACAGATCAATATGCGCGGAGAGCTGAAAAAGCCCCTGACCCCGATTTTTTGCAAGAAATGTTTCAGCATGTCTTCCGTTATGTCAAAATCAGCGATGACGCCGTCTTTCAAGGGGCGAATGGCTACTATATTTCCTGGTGTCCGTCCGACCATCCGTCGGGCTCCTTCCCCAACAGCCAGCACTTTCCCTGTGTTTTTGTCAACAGCCACAACACTGGGTTCATTCAGCACAATCCCTTTGCCCTTAATATGAATCAACACGTTGGCCGTTCCCAGATCGATGCCAATGTCTCGACTGAACATCTTTATTGCCCTCCCTGTATATCCACTAACCTTGGTTCTCCCGTTGTCATATCTTGGCTTAAATATGTATGAATATATATTTCGCAATCCGTTCAGGGAATTCCTTTTTTCTGACGTTAAAAATTTGCCATTTTGCGTCGAATTTTTTAATTTGTGTACGAACGTGCTTTTTCGTTTTCCTGGGCGTTGACGACAGCCGTTTGTCCTTTAGTCTGCTGCTTTTTCTCACGCTTATACTTGATTTTGGTTGCTTCCCCTCCCCGTAAATGGCGCACGGATTTGTGATATTCCAGTATCTTTTTCACCTCGTTAGCCAGTTCGGGATTGATTTCGGGCAGCCGTTCGGTCAGATCTTTGTGCACTGTGCTTTTGGATACACCAAATGCTTTGGCAATTTGGCGAACCGTGTCCCTGGTTTCCACGATGTGCAGACCGATTTTTAAGGTTCGCTCCTTGATGTAATCCTGCACTCCCCTCGCCTCCTGTACGTTTAATCTGATACATTATATTTGCCAAAAAAGTCAGATATGCTTTAAATCCAAGCCTGACAAGCCAAAAACATGATTTTCTCTTAAAATTAAAAGGCCTGAAAAAGCTTGTCCCAATGCAAAGGGATGCTTTTTCAGGCTTTATATGGTAAAAGGGGGGAATTACGGTTTGAAGCTGTTTGTCGTGCCGCTGTTATTCTCCGTCTTGGGCATCGGTTTGCCGAGAGGCAGCATCATCTTGTTCATCATCTTGTTCGCGGGCGGCATCTTCCGCTTGAGGCGTTTCTTCCTTCTCCGTCTCTTCCGTGTCGGTCATATCAGACAAGAAGTTGTAGGGATTAACCGGAACCCCGTTTTCTTTAACCTGGAAGTGGACGTGTACACCTAAGTCTTGCTTGAAGATGCTGCGCCCGGCGCGTCCTAAGAGCTCACCCTGCTTCACCTGGTCACCTTCAGCCACTTGTACGTCCTCCAACCCTTGATAAACGGTAACCAGCCCGTTCTCATGCTCCAGTTCCACAAAGTAGCCGACCAGAGGATCTTTATCGGCTTTTGTCACGGTGCCGGACAGAGCGGCTACCACATCAAAGGTTTCCCCGCCTTTGTGGGCGAAATCGAGGCCCTGGTTGGGGTGGAAAGAACGCTCATACTGCACCATGGCGTTCAGTTGCTCCTCTTCACTGGCCTCATCGTCAAAGAAGCCCAGGACGACCTGGATGTCGTCACCAACGGCCACAGGCCAGATCATTTCTTCTGACGGACCAGTGACAGGCAGTGCATCAGGATCAAGGTAACCTTCTTCATCGGTCAGGCCCTCTTGCGTCTCCCCTTCACTTTCATAGCCGATGGATTCATACAGTTCATCTGAGTCAAGGGCGTAATCTAAGTTGTTGTTCTGATACCAGGTGATAAGCGCAAGGATGAGGGCTGCTGCCGCTAAGTAGACGGCCGGAAAAAACCATTTCTTTTTGATTAGTTTTTTCCAGAGTGAAGAAGGAATGGGAGTCTCTTCTTCACGTTGAGAAGACAGTTTGTTTTGGTCTTCTTTCATTGTTCATCACCTCAGCAACCATTATTGCCATTTTTAACCGCTTTATACGTTGCTGAGGCAAAATTTTTTTATTATTCCCCCGGCTTATGGTTATATTTATTTTTTCACAATCCACTGGCGGTAATCTTCAATGGCTACATCCTGATAATAATACCGGACAATGTCATCGGCTGTATAGCCTTCTTTGGCCATGCCGTTGGCGCCGTACTGGCTCAGGCCTACCCCGTGGCCGTAACCAGCGGTGGTAATCACCACTTCGTTGCCTGCTATGGTCCACTGAAAATCGGAGGAAGGCAACCCCAACAGCTCCCGGATCTCTCTGCCTGTAAAGGTGCGGTCACCCACCTGTACTTCTTTGACCCGCTGCCCTTCGGTGCGGGACACTATTTCGGCAAAGGGCTGGCCGCTGGAGGCGGGCAGAGACAGCTGAACCCCCAGTTTTTGCTGAAACTCGTCCAGACTGAAGCGCATCTGTTGCTCAAAGCGGGGGGATTCCTTGTCCCAAGGGCTTTCCACACTGCGCAGGTAGGGGATCTGTTTGCCCCAGTAATCCTCCGAGTTCTCCGTGTAGCCATTGCTGGTGGAGAAAAAGGTGGCGTCAATAGGCTTGCCTTGATAGGTGATCACTTTGCCCCTGGTCTCATTGACAGCCTGGTTGATGCGGCTGATTTTGTGGGCATAAGCTTTTCCCCACCGCCGCCTTAATTCCGCTTCGTTTTGGTACACCTGATGGCCTGTATCGTCACGGACGTCCGCTCCCTCCGGCGCATCGTTGAAATCCTTTTCTATCAAGCGGCGGATAATATAGGTGCGGGCGGCCATGGCCTGGGCTTTTAACGCTTCCAGCTCAAAGTCATGGGGCATCTCCGAGGCCACCACCCCGCGCACATATTCTTCCAGAGGCACCTTTTCAATAGTTTTGGTGTTGGTACGGTAGACGCGCACCATAATGTCGGGGACAGGGGCTTCCCCGGGATCAGGCCGTTTAAGCTGCACCACTTCTCCGGCAGCTTGTCCGGCCCCGTGCGGCAAAAATTGAACCACAACACTGGGGACGATTAAGAGCACAATCAGTAATCCAATGGTGATGATCAACACGGATCGCATGCTTGGTTTCACTCCCGCCTGTTTGGTTGTCGGTCTTGTCCACTTCTTTGCGTACAATACATCTTATGGGCACGGCGGGTGGATTATGCCTTCTAAGCCAAAGACTTTTTCTATTTTTGTGAATCATTTTGTAGACAAATGTATAAACTATGTATATACAATTCGAAATGGAGGTGTTAGAATGAAATCAGGAGAGGGCACAAAGCAAGAAAAAGGAGAGGTTGTCATGACCACCAAAGTACAAAAATGGGGGAACAGCCTTGCCGTTCGTATCCCTAGTCAGATAGCGGAACAGCTGCAGATTCGCCAAGGGTCTGAGATGGAGATCGTTGTGGCCAACGGAGCGATCACTTTCAGGCCGAAAAAGAAAAAACCAGCATTAGATGAACTTTTGGCGAAAGTCACGCCGGAAAACCGCCACAACGAAATTGATTTAGGTGTAGAAGGGAATGAGCTCATTTAATGCACATACCTGAACGAGGCGATCTTGTTTATTTGAATTTTAACTTACCTCCGACAGAAGTCTCCCACTTCTAAGCGAAGCGAAAGTGGGAGATGAATGTCGGTTTGATGTAGCCTCAATATGATGATTGTGGTAAAATAAAATCAAACAAACGTTCGTGTTGTGGGCAGGTGATGCGGATATGGCCAACAAAGCCTACAAATTCCGTTTGTATCCAACACAAGAACAAGAACAACTGCTCGCCAAAACGTTCGGTTGCGTCCGTTTCGTCTACAACAAAATGCTTGAGGAACGCATACAAATTTATGAAAAGTTCAAAGACGACAAAGAAGCTTTGAAACANAACGAATGTGGTCAACGGCAACATTAAGCTTGCAGATGGCTACATCAAGTTACCCAAACTGAAATGGATCAAATTGAAGCAACATCGGCAGATTCCTGTTCACCACATGATCAAGTCCTGTACGATCACGAAAACGAAAACAGGAAAATATTTTATCTCCATCCTGACAGAATACGAACACCAACCGGTGCCAAAAGAAATAGAAAACGTTGTTGGGCTCGATTTTTCCATGAATACGCTGTATGTCGATAGCGAGGGTAAGAGAGCCAATTATCCTCGATTCTATCGGCAAGCCTTAGAAAAACTGGCCCGAGCCCAACGGGTGCTGTCACGCCGCAGGAAAGGTTCCAACCGTTGGCACAAACAGCGGCGGAAAGTAGCCCAATTGCACGAAAAGATCGCCAACCAACGCCAGGATTTTCTGCATAAGGCTTCACGGCAATTGGCCAACCGGTATGATGGGGTGGTGATTGAAGACCTCAACATGAAAGGGATGGCTCAAGCCCTCCATTTCGGTCAAAGCGTCCACGACAACGGCTGGGGCCTGTTCACTACTTTCCTTCAGTACAAGTTAGAAGAACAGGGAAAGCAGCTAATCAAAATTGACAAATGGTTCCCCTCATCCAAAACGTGTTCATGTTGTGGCCGGGTGAAGGTGTCTCTATCGCTTTCCGAACGTCTATTTCGTTGTGAATGTGGTTTTGTGGCAGATAGAGACACCAACGCCGCCATCAATATCAAAAAAGAAGGCCTGAAACAGTTAGGGATTGCCTAAATTCTTGCTGGAACCGTGGGGCACACGGGGATCGCTCGGTCAACTTCCCATCATGAGACGGGATTACCCGAGAAGCCCCCACCTCTAAGCGTTAGCGTAGGTGGTGGGAGTATGTCACTCCTCAAGCAGGACATGAACAAGCAGGAAGACGGCCTGGCATTGTCTTATCGCCGAAAAAGTTTAATCAAGTCACAGGATTCGCCGTTGTATGCCCGATTACGCGTCAACAAAAAGGATACCCCTTTGAGGTAGCCTTGCCGGACAACTTAGCAATCCAAGGGGTTATTTTAACAGACCAAGTTAAGAGTTTAGATTGGCGGGCCCGCCAGTTTGAAATCAAAGGGCGGGCTCCCGAGGAAATTGTCAGCGAATGTTTGGAGCTCATACATACCTTTTTATCATAATCAAAAAAGCAGTTAAGCATAACCGCTCAACTGCTTTTTTAATGTAAAGCATGGTAAATCATAAAAATAGAAAATCCGTCATCCTGGCTGCAGATGACGGATTTAGGCACCACTTAAGCATATGAAGCCTGTGCTTTCCATTTGACAGCGGCCGAGTGGGGATGGCTGATGACCTCCCCTGCTTCGTTATAGCGGATGATGTCTGCCCCGCAAGCCACCAGTTTGCCCACAATGTCTTCGTAGCCCCGGTCAATATGATGCAGGCCAAAAACCTCTGTCTGGCCCTCGGCCACCAGGCCGGCCAGGATGAGCGCCGCTCCGGCCCGCAAGTCGGAAGCGGTCACCTTGGCTCCCTGCAGTTTAGCTTCTCCCTGCAGATAAGCGGACCGGCCCTCGATTTTAATATTGGCATTCATCCGTTTCAGCTCTTCCACGTGCATGAAGCGGTTTTCAAAGACGGACTCGGTGACGATACTGTTGCCTTTGGCCGTTAATAACAGCGCCATCATTTGCGGCTGCAGGTCGGTGGGAAAGCCGGGATGGGGCATGGTTTTTACATCGACGGCCTTTAACTCTTTGTGGCGGGCATCCACTTGAATGCCACCATCCATAATCGTGAGATCAACGCCCATATCCGATAACTTGGAGATCAAGGGGTTCAAGTGGCGGGGAACAGCCCCTTGGACAAACAGTTTGCTGCGGGTGATGGCCGCAGCGATCATATACGTGCCCGCTTCGATGCGGTCAGGAATCACCTTGTGGGCTGCCCCTTGCAAGGCTTCTACGCCTTCAATGCGGATGGTTCCGGTTCCAGCCCCCTCAATGCGGGCCCCCATGGCATTCAGATATTTGGCCAGGTCCACAATTTCCGGTTCTTCAGCGGCATTCTCAATAACGGTGACCCCTTCGGCCAGGGTGGCTGCCATCATAATGTTTTCTGTGGCTCCCACACTGGGGATATCCAGGTAAATGTTATTGCCTTTTAACCGCCCATCCACACAGGCTTCCACATAGCCATTGCCAATCTTGATGGTTGCTCCCAATGCTTCAAAGCCTTTAAGATGCTGGTCAATAGGCCGGGAACCGATGGCACAACCTCCCGGCAGGGCCACTCTGGCTTGGCCAGTGCGGGCCAGTAAAGGGCCCATGACCAACACAGATGCTCTCATCTTGCGCACATATTCATACGGGGCTTCGGTCCCCAGTTCCTTTGTCGCATCAATGTATAATTTCCCTTTTTTATACTTAACCTGAATATTGAGGTGCTGCAAAACATTGATAATGGTAAAGACATCGTCCAGGGCTGGGACATCGTCGATCACGCTGGTGCCTTTTTCTCCGAGAATAGAGGCAGCAATAACAGGTAACACTGCGTTTTTGGCGCCGCTGACACTGATTTGCCCTGACAGAGACTTACCCCCATATATAACAATTTTTTCCACTTGTCGTTCCCTCCGCAAATCCCGTGATGAAATTGCAACTGCCGATGGAATGATGTGTTGAAGCTAATAAGTTTTCAAAATAAGCGGGTACCCGATGGTGATGCGCGTGGTGTCTTGAAGGGCGTTATATCGGGCAGAAAGGTGAACATTGATTTTCTCTTGGTTGGCAGAATACAGGACATGGTCCCAGGACGGGACATAACCATTCAGGCTGACAAACCGGTCTTCCACCAGTTCATGAACAAGATCCGCTTGCAAATCATTGGTTAACCACTGTTTAAGTTCACGTTGACCTAACAAGCCATCTTTCAGTCTACCATGAGTGATAGCTTCCAAACAAGAAAAACTTTCAGGAAAATGTTTCAAATGGATAAAAAAGGTTTGGGTGATGGCTCTCAACTCATCGAGCCACAATTGATCGAGGTTGGCTGTGCCTGACCACACATAGATATATTTCGCAGCTTGGGGTGTTTCATGGGGGTCTTTGATCAGTTGCAGGCGGTGTATTGAGCCGTTTTCGGACTTGGTCCAATGTTCGCGAAGCAGGGGGTGGCCATGTACTTCATCTGCACGGTTTTGTTGCAGTGAGAACCCTGTTTGGGTGAGGCGGGTGCGCCACTCTTCCTCTTCCTGAGCAGTGAGGGTTCCTCTCCAATACACTGTCCACTGAGTGATGGTGACCGGTTTTCCGGCCAGCATGTCAGCCATCTCTTGTGTCGGCCGGGCAATGGTATCAACCAAATGATCGTTTCCCTGTATTGTACGCGTCAGGGCTTCAATGTGTGAATGGGGCCCCCAAACAAGCAGGAATACAAACGGTAAAACCAACGCCATAAAACCTAAAATTCCCTCTCCCCAGGACAACCGCATTTCCTTTTCGCTCCTTCATGCTTGGTTTATTACCAGTGTGTCCAGTCTGGGGAGAGGGATACGTGAAAAAATCTGTCTTTTTTCGACATGAAGGGCCCGCCGCGCCTCTTGCGGCAGCTTCATGCTGATCATGCCCCTTTATCATCAAAAACGGTCAACCGGTTTAGAACAGATAAGGCAGCCAGTTGGTCCATTGTATGTAATCAATAAAGAAACTGGCCAGCAAATAACCCAGGGCAACGGCCAAAGCCACTTGGAGCAGTTTGGCTTGCGGCCCGTTAATGTCCCGCACAAACAAATCCAGTTTCACACATTGCAGGACCCACCAGCTCACCGCAATCAAAACCAGGGTGATGATCATATTAATTAAGGCTTGTACACCCAAATAGCTCGGGGGTTCCAGCATGGCGTTCACTCCTTCAACACCTGCCCGCCTGCTTAGAACCCGCCGGGGGGTTCCTATCCGCGGGCAGGCAAAAAGATTTCCACAAGGTTAAAGTGGGTCTCCAACAGATCCAGAGCCAGGTTAGGCAGGATGCCTAACAGGATGGTGCCGGCAATGCAGACCACCAACACGGCGCCAATGCCGGCAGGGGTTTTGAGCGGTGCGCGCTCTCCGGGCTCCCGCATGTACATTTGGCTGACCACACCGAAGTAATAGTAATAGGAAATCACGGTGGTCACCAGCATCACGGCTGCCAGCCAGACTAAGCCGGCCCCTACCGCTCCCATCAGGATATAGTACTTGCCGATAAAACCAGCAGTGAAAGGGATGCCGGCCAGTGAGGCCAAAAAGATGGTCATGGCCACGGCTTTAAACGGCGCCCGCTTATACAAGCCGGCAAAACCGCGGATATCTTCGGTGCCTGTTTCTTTAATCACCAGCTGGATAACGGCAAAGGCACCCAGGTTCATCAACAGATAGGCAGCCAGGTAAAAGAGGGCGGGGCCAATAACCAGATGAGGCCCGGTTTGATATAAGAGGTGCGCCCCCACGGCAAAGGGCACCAGAATATAACCAGCCTGGGCGATGCTGGAGTAGGCAAACAAACGTTTTACATTGGTCTGGCGCAAAGCCATTGTGTTGCCGATAATCATGGAGGCCGCAGCCACCAGGGCAATCATCAGTTCCACATTGCCCAACGCCATCATGTACATGCCAGCCTGCCGGCTTTGCTCCACATCAATCACCCCGGCCATGGTGACCAGGAAGAAACGGAGGACCAGGGCAAAACCGGCTGCTTTGGACACCACAGACAAGAAGGCGGTCACCGGGGTGGGCGCGCCCTGGTACACATCCGGCGCCCACATATGAAACGGCACCACGGACAGCTTAAAGGCCATGCCCACAAAGGTGACAAAAAAGGCAAAGTAGATGACAGGCAAGTAGCCGTCCAGGGCAGCGGCAGCCAGGCGTTCCTGAATCTCAAACAAATTGGTGGTGCCCGTCAGGCCGTAGATGTAGGATAAGCCGAACAGCGTAACCGCGGTGGCGATTCCGCCGGAAATGACATACTTCATGGCTGATTCGTTGGCAGCCAGGTTGTGTTTGCGGACGGCCACCAAAATGTACGAGGAAATGGACAACAGTTCCAGCCCGACGAACAGGGTGATCATATCGGCGGACGAGGCCACAATCATGGCCCCTAACACGGCCGTGAGAATCAAGTAATAGAACTCCCCTTCATAGGGCACATCCTTCTTGTTGACATAGTCCAACGAGGTGAGAAAGATTAAAGCTGCGCCAACCAGAAAGATAAACTTAAAGGCATTGGCAAAACCATCCAGACGGTAGGTTTCGTACAAGATTTCCTGCACAGGCTGACCGGTGTTAAACAACAGGAATACCAGCGCCAGCCCGATGCCCCCCAGGGCGATCCAGGCCAGCACTTTGCGCTCCACTTTTTCCTTCATAAACAAATCCAGTATGGAGATAAGGGTTGCCACTCCTAGGATAGTGAACTCGGGCAGCATGATCCGCCATGGGTAACTTAATAAGGTTTCCAGATCCATCTTGTTTTACCCTCCTATCCTAGCCAACAGGCCGTGCACGATGGTTTCCACAGAGAGATGAATGGTCTCTCCCAGCACACTCGGGTACGCGCCGATTAAAATGATCAAGCCCAGTAAGACGGTAATGGGGACATATTCAAAGCCGCGGACATCTTTCAGGCCAGCCCATTGTTCTTTGGCCGGGCCGAAGGTGGTCAACAGCACGGCCCTGAGCACATAGACGGCGGTCAGGATGATGCCCAGCACCCCAACGGCGGCCAAGGCCGGATAGGTGTTGAAGATGCCCAAGAAGGCCAGAAATTCACTGATAAATCCGCTCATGCCCGGCAAGCCCAGATTGGCCAGGCCCGCAGCCAGCAAGGCGCCGCAGATCACCGGCATGTTTTTGGCCAAGCCGCCCAGCTCTGGGATCATGGACGTGTTGGTCCGCTCGTAAATGGCCGCAATCAGGAAGAACAAGAGGGCTGAAATCAGGCCGTGGGAAACCGATTGGAAAATGGCCCCTTGCAAACCGCTGTAGTTCATGGCCCCCATCCCTAACAGCACGATACCCATGTGGGACACACTGGAGTAGGCCAGAACCAGCTTCAGGTCCCGTTGACGGAAAGCGAGCACGGCCCCATACAAGATGTTGACCACGCCTAACAGGGCAATGAGGTAGGCAAACTGCTCCATCTGGGCCGGCAACATGCCCATGTTCAGGCGGATCAACCCGTAGGCGCCCAGTTTTAGAAGTACCCCGGAGTGGATCATGACAATGGCCGGCGGAGCCTGCACGTGCACCTTCAGCATCCAGGAATGGAGCGGGAAGACCGGCAACTTAACTCCAAAGGCAAACAGCAAGGCCAGAAACAATCCGGCGGCTAAGCCCTGTGGCACAAAGGGTTGGGCCAGCCATTCCGTTAAAGTGGGAATGTGCAAAGTGCCCAAATTCATGAACATGGTCACAAAGGCTACCAGCATCACTGCTGAGCCGATGCCGTTATACAGCAAAAAGTGATAGGCGGCCCGCTCCCGTTCCACATAGCCCCAAATGCCAATCAGGAAAAACATGGGGATAATGGTCAGCTCGAAAAAGATAAAGAACAAAAACAGATTCATGGAGGCGAACACGCCCAGCATGCCGGTCATCAGCAAGAAAAAGAGGATAAAGTATGCTTTCAGGCGCTGTTTAATGTACAAAGAAGCAACGGCGGCCAGAGTGCTGATGACCGTGGTCAGCACCAGGAAGGCCATGGACATGCCGTCTGCGCCCAGCTCATAATTAATCTCCAGCGCTTGGCCTGTGCCAGGCAAAGTAAACTGAATCCAAGGCACGGTATGGGTCAGCTGATAGCCCTCTTGGTTAAAATCAAAGAATCTGAGCAGCATAAGGGACAAAGCCAGCGGAATCAGGGTGGCCACAATGCCGATGGCTTTTATCAGCCGTTCATTTTCCCTGTGAACAAACAACAAGAGCAGAATCCCTAACAGAGGGGAGAAGACAAGCCACGTGATCATGTTTTCTATCATCCCAGATACCCCCCTGTCAACAGAAATGCGAGAATGATCACCACGAGGCCGGCAATCACCGTCAAGCCGTACGTTTGCACCTGTCCGTTCTGCATATATGCGCCCAGCGCACCAACCGCTCTCGCCGTCCAGGCAGCCAGACGCACACCGCCTTCGACCACATAACGGTCAAAATAAGTGAGCAGGCGGCTCAAACCCTTCAAACCATTGACAAAGGTGGCTTGGTACGCTTCATCCACATAATACTTGTTCAGCAAGGTGCGGTATACGCCCGGGTAACGCTCCGCCAGCCTTTCCGCTGAGACGGATTGTTTGACATACATCAGGTAAGCCAAACCGATTCCCGCCAAGGAAACCAATAAAGCGACGGCCAAAATCCACGGTGCGCTGTGCGGCACAATCCCGTAGGTAAAGGCCGGGCCGCTGGTGAGCCACTCTCCTAAATAGGTGCCGGTCCAATGGGTATGGACAAAGCCGCCAAAGACGGACAGCACGCCCAGCACGATCATGGGCAGGGTCATCACCACGGGTGATTCATGGGCTTTGCTCAATGCCATATCCCGCGGCGCCCCGGTAAAGACCATAAAGAACAGGCGGAACATATAAAAAGCGGTCATAAAGGCGGTCACCACAGCCACCCAAAAGACGCCGATGCGCCCGTCTGCCCAGGCGGTGAGCAAAATTTCTTCTTTGGAGAAGAAACCGGACAGCGGCGGAATTCCGGCAATCGCCAGGCACCCGATGAAAAAGAGCGTGCCGGTGAGTTTCATCCGGCCGAACAGTCCGCCCATGTGGCGGATATCCTGGGTATGCACGGCGTGTATGACGCTTCCCGCTGCCAGGAAAAGCAAGGCTTTGAAGAAGGCGTGGGTCATCAGGTGGAACACCCCGGCCACATAGCCGGCCGCCCCCAAGGCCAGCATCATATAGCCCAGCTGGCTGACCGTGGAATAGGCCAGGACCCGTTTAATGTCGTTTTGCACCAGGCCGATGGATGCAGCAAAGATGGCGGTAAAGGCTCCCACATAAGCGACCACGTCCATGGCCAGCGGTGACGCGCTGAACAAAGGAAACAAAGCAGCAACCAAATAGACGCCGGCAGCCACCATGGTTGCGGCGTGAATCAACGCGCTGACTGGCGTGGGACCTTCCATGGCATCAGGCAGCCAGGAGTGCAAGGGAAACTGGCCCGATTTGCCGATGGCGGCGATAAAAATCAAAACAGCCGCCAAGGTGATCATGCCGGAGGACAGTTCGTTGTTTTGCACAGCATCGAAAATCGCCCGGTATTCAAAGCTGCCCACATGCCAGAACAGCAAAATAATGGCCACAAACAGGCCCACATCCCCAATCCGCGTCATAATGAAGGCCTTTTTAGCGGCAGCCCGGGCTTCCGGTTTATAATAATAAAAACCGATCAGCAAGAAGGAGCAGACACCAACCAATTCCCAAAAGATATACACCTGCAGCAGATTGGGCGACAGCACCAGCCCCAGCATGGAGAAGGTGAACAAGGCCAGATAAGCGTAAAAAACAGCGATGCGGTCATCCCCTGCCATATATCCGCGGGCGTAAATATGTACCAACAGACTCACCAAGGTGACAATAAACAGCATCAGGGCATTGAGCGGGGTGACATCATAGCCCATGGTGATGATGCGGTCCCCGATGGCCAACCACTCAAAGACGACCGGTTCCACTTCATCCAGCCTCAACCGCTCTAACAGGGTCATGGTGGCCAGGATAAACGAACCCAGCATCAAGACCACGCCCACCCAGGCCGATCCCTCCTTCAGCCACCGTCCACAAAAGAGGTTTAGCACAAAGGCGGCGAGCGGAAAGAGCGGGATTAACCACACATTGTCGATCACAAGCATCTCCCCCCTAGCGCTTCAGCACGTTCACTTCATCAATATTAACCGTCCGGCGGTTGCGGTAGAGGGCAATCAGGATGGCGATACCGACAGCCACTTCAGCCGCAGCAACCGTGATGGTAAAGACGGTAAACACCTGTCCGGCAATGTCCGGGTGCAAACCCAGCCGGCTGAAAGCAATCAAGTTGATATTGACAGCATTTAACATCAGCTCAATACAGACCAGGACGATCACCGTATTCCGCTTGGTCAGCGCCCCGTATAAACCCAGGCAAAACAGGATGAGTGCCACACCCAGATACCAGGTGACGGGAATACTACTCATGTTGCTCACCTTCTTTCCCCGCATGCTGCTCATCTTTTCTGGCCAGAATAATGGCACCCACCAGGGCTACAAGCAGCACGATGGAAGTCAGCTCAAAGGGAATCACATATTTGGCAAACAACTGCAGCCCGATTTGTTCCACATTGCTTTCAAACAGCTGAACTTCGGCGGGAACCCAGTCCATGGTGTTGATCACGGCCATTGTCACCACAAAAAAAACGGCCACGGCCAGCCCGGCCAGCCACTTATGGGCCGGGCGGCGCGTTTCATCATGATCATCGTGCCGGGTCAGCATAATGCCGAACAGCATCACGATCGTCACAGCTCCCGCATAAATCAAAACCTGAGCAGCTGCGATAAACTCAGCCTCGAGGAGGACGAACAAGCCGGCAATGCTGATGAAAGTAAAAGCCAGCGCCATCACCATATGCACCACTTTGCGCAAGTTAAGCATGAACACGGCGCCGCTGATGGCGATCAGGGACAGGATGAGAAAGGCAACCACCTCTCCGCTCACGGCTTGTTCACCTCTCTCACGTTCTTTCTGTTTTCATTGAGCCAGTTCAAATCTTTAAACAATTCGTCACGGCTGTATTCGGCCAGTTCAAAGTTGTTGGACATCACGATCGCTTCAGTGGGGCACACTTCCGTACACAGATCACACAAAATACAGATCTCAAAGTTAATATCATAGGTATCAATAATCTTTTTCTTGTTGTTGGGATCCGGATGCGGCTTGCCAGTTAATTGGATACAGTCGGTTGGACAAATGGCCGCACACTGGTTACAGACAATGCATTTTTCAGGATAGAAGGTTTGGATGCCCCGGAAGCGGTCAGGCACATCCAGCGGTTCTTGGGGATAGTCATAGGTGACTGGCTTTTTCCCCATTTGCTTTAAGGTATAGGCCAATCCTTTGGTTAAGCCTAACATGCGATCACACCCTTATTTGATGAAGATTTCAACCATAATAGCCGTAACAAAAATATTGACCAACGCCAATGGCAGCAACACTTTCCAACCGAATTCCATTAATTGGTCGGCACGGACACGGGGAAATGTGGCTCTGAGCCAAATCATGAAGAAGACCACAGCCATAAACTTTAAGGCAAACCAAACCACCCCTGGGATGACATTCAGGAAGGCCAACCCTGGGATAAATTGCAACGGAGGATGCCAGCCCCCCAAAAACAGCACCGTGGTTAACGCGGCCGTGCCAAACAAGTAAACATACTCAGCCAGCATGAAGAACGCCCAGCGAAAACCGCTGTATTCCGTATGATAACCGGCCACCAGCTCCGACTCTGCCTCAGGCAAGTCAAAAGGCACACGGTTCAGCTCGGCCACCGCGGCGATCAGGAAGATAATGAAAGCCAGCGGTTGCACAAAGATATACCACACGGTCTCTTGCCCGTCCACGATGGTGATCAGGTTCAGGCTGCCGGAAAGCATGACCACCCCGATCACCGACATGATCAGCGGTATCTCATAGGAGATCATCTGGGCAGCGGCCCGCATGCCCCCCAACAAGGAATACTTGTTGTTGGAGGCCCAACCGCCAGCCAGCACCCCCAATGTGGTGATCCCGGCCACGGCGATATAATACAATAATCCAACGGCCAGATCGGTAAAGTACAAGCGTTCACTGAAGGGAATGGCAGCCAATACGGCAAAGGCCGGGACAAAGGCCAGCACCGGGGCCAGCACGAATAACGGTTTATCCGCTTTTTTGGGGATAATGTCCTCCTTCAGCAAGAGCTTCAGCACATCCGCCACGGTTTGCAACAGGCCGAAGCGCCCCCCCACCTGGTTGGGGCCGAGACGCATCTGCATAAAACCGAGCACTTTCCGCTCAGCCAAGATGGCAAAAGTGACAAATCCCAAAGCAATGGACAGGAGTCCTGCCCCAAGGGCCATAAACGTGGCCAAATTAAGCCAGGACGGAGGTGAGCTTAACAACCCTTCAATCATCAGCCATCCACCTCCCCGAGCACAATATCAATGCCTCCCAAGATGGCAATCAGGTTGGCAATGTTCTCCCCTTCTAACAATTTGGGCAAAATTTGCAGGTTGTAAAAGGACGGACGGCGAAACTTCAACCGGTAAGGCTGAGGTTTCTTTTTGCTGTAAATATAACAGCCGATTTCCCCCCGCGGTGATTCAATGCGCACGTAAGTTTCCCCTTCCGGCGGCTTAATGATGCGCGGCACTTTGGCCATAATGGCGCCTCCCTTGGGAAATTGCTCCACGGCCTGCTCCAGAATGCGGAGGGATTCGCCGATCTCGGCCATGCGCACCAGATAGCGGGCGTAACAGTCCCCTTCCGTTTGCGTCGGCACGTCAAACTCAAAGCGGTCGTAGATGGAATACGGTTCATTCTTGCGCAGATCCCACTTGACCCCCGTACAGCGCAGATTGGCTCCGCTCAGGGAGTATTGGATAGCGGTTTGGGCGTCGTATTTGCCCACGCCTTTCACCCGGTTCAGGAAAATTTCGTTGCCCGTGACCAGTTCATGATAGCCTTCCAGCTGTTCCCGCATGTAGGGAATAAACGCTTTCACCTTGTCGATCCATCCCTCGGGTGCATCCCATTTGACGCCCCCGACGCGCATATAGTTGAAGGTCAACCTTCCGCCGCAGATTTCATTGAGCAGGTTAATGATCATTTCCCGGTCTCGGAAGGCATACAAAAACGGACTCATGGCACCAATATCCAACAGATAGGTGCCGAACCAAACCAGATGGCTGGCGATGCGGCCCAGTTCCATGGTGATGACCCGCAAATATTCGGCCCGTTCGGGAACCTCAATGCCCATCATGGTCTCCACAGCATGGCAGATGACATAGTTGTTCGTCATGGCAGCCAGGTAGTCCATGCGGTCTGTGTAAGGTATGATTTGGGTGTAATTTAAATCTTCAGCCAGTTTTTCCGTTCCTCTGTGCAGGTAGCCAATGACCGGCGTCGCCTCTTTAATAATCTCCCCATCAATTTTAAGGACAACGCGAAACACCCCATGGGTACTTGGATGTTGGGGACCAACGTTTAGCAGCAACTCTTCTGTTCGGATCATTGCCCTCGACAACTCCTCATGACTCGTAAAATCTCTTATAACCTCATAATCTCTTATAACCCTCGTAACATGTGCTGATCGGACCAGTTCATTGTTTAAGTCTCTTCATCCTAAATCTCTTCATCATATGGCACATAATCTTTGCGCAGCGGATGGCCCACCCAATCGTCGGTGAGCAAAATCCGTTTCAAGTTGGGATGGCCCTCAAAGTGAATGCCCAAAAGATCATAGGCTTCCCGTTCAGGCCAGTTGGCTCCTGCCCAGATAGGCGTAATGGACGGAACACGGGCTTCGTCCCGGTCCGTCTTGACCCTTACGGCCACAGACTGGTTTTCCTTGTAGGAATAAAAATGATAATAGACTTCCATATGGGTCTCGTGGTCAATCCCGGCCAGGTGAGACATGTAGTCAAAGGCCAGCTGTTCATTCTCCTTCATGAACTGCGCCACTTCAAACCAGCGCTCTTTTTTGATCACCAGCGTCGGAACCTCTTTGGCCAGTTCATTGATATACGCCTCTTCAATCACGTCTTCCCCAAAATGATCCTTGATCACTTTGACATATTTGTCTAACAGCGGCTGGTTCTTGGACGGCTCTTTAGGCTTAGCCGCTTCTTCTTTGCCTTCCAAGGCCATTTTTTTCCGTGCTGCCGCTGCGGCTTTAGCCTTGGCTATGGCCGCCGCCTTCGCTTTGGCCTTGGCCTCGTCATCATCCCCGCCAGCCGCTTCCCGCTTAGCCTTAGCAGCTGCCGCCGCTTTCGCTTTGGCCGCTGCCGCTGCTTTAGCTTTAGCCGCTGCTGCCGCTTTAGCTTTAGCCGCTGCCTTGGCCTTGGCTGCCGCAGCAGCCTTGGCCTTTCTCAGCGCTTCTTCATCCATAGGCTGGTCATTTTTTTCCTGTCCCGTTTGTTCAGCTGCCAGGCGTTTTTCCTCAGGGGTGGGCTTCTTTTGTTCGTCGCTCATCGGTTGGTCACCCGCTTTCCGGTTTTGGCTTCATAACGGATTTTTTCCTGCAGCTTGTTAATGCCGTAAATCAATGCCGCCGGGTTGGGCGGGCAACCGGGAATATAGACATCAACCGGCACAATTTGATCCACACCCTTGACCACGGAGTAGGACTTGACATAGGGCCCGCCCGCCGTGGCACAGACCCCCATCGCAATGACCCATTTAGGATCTGGCATCTGGTCATACAAACGGCGCAGAACAGGTGCCATTTTCTTGGTTACTGTGCCAGCGACAATCATCACGTCTGCATGACGCGGCGAGGGACGGAAAACACCTGATCCGTAACGGTCCAAATCGTAATGGGAGGCCCCTGTGCCCATCATTTCAATGGCGCAACAAGCCAGGCCAAAGGTTAAGGGCCACATGGAGTTGCTGCGGGCCCAGGCTTTGATCTGATCTAAAGTGGTTAAAAACACATTGCGCTTAAGCTCTGCTTCTTCCTCCGGTGTAATATTTTCCAGTTTCAGATCCATTTTAACACCTTCTTCTTCCAAGCATAAACTAATCCCAGCAACAAGAAGATGACAAAGATCAGCATTTCAATCAAAGCAAAAAAGCCCAGCTTCTCATAAGCCACAGCCCATGGAATAATAAATACCGCTTCCACATCGAACAAAACAAAGAGCAAGGCGATGACATAATAGCGCACATTAAAACGCACCCAGCTGTCGCCAACCGGGTCATTACCGCTTTCATAAGTGATGCGCTTCGCCTCATACGGATTGTGCGGCCTGAGCAGGCGGCCTACTGTAAGCGCTATCACTGGTAAAAGTATACCAATCAAGATAAAAGCGGTCACCACAAGATAGTTGTTCTGGTACACATTAAAAAAATCCATGAACTTCTTTTCCCCCCATCGTTCGGTGGAAACAAGGCAAAACCCCTTTATCCAGCGCGCTAATCTTTGAACATTTTGAACATATGGATTTGGTATTTGCGACAAATCGCTAGAAACATAGAGCTTAATCCTACCTAACATTATATCAGATGTACTAAATACTGTCTAACAAAGTACTCTGCAAAAAATCCTGTGGCCCGCAGCTGTTTTGGAACCCACAGAACTGTGGCCCAACGGGAGGCTTTCAGGTAATGGGCTTCCGAAGCATTTCTTTTCACATTTTATAGCACCTGGCATATGATTGGTCAAAATACTCCCAGTTTTGTATAATTTCTATATCTACAATTACCTGCAGAGTCTGAGAACCTGGTAAGACTGACCAGTTAAACTTAAGGAAATGGAACAGGGGAGTGGGGCATGATGATCGATGTTATTGAGAAACTGAAAAACCTGCCAACAACGGCCATTTCAGATGCGTTGGGCGGTCTCTGTCATCTTGATCAGGCCATCAAGCCTTTGAAAGAAGAATGGAAAGTGGCCGGCAAAGCCTGCACTGTCAAATTGAGGGCGGCTGACAACAAAATGTTGCTGCAAGCCATGCGGGAAGCAGAAGAAGGAGATGTCCTGGTCATTGATGCCCGCGGTTATACGTATAATGCCATTTGCGGCGATTTTATGGTGGAGCTGGCCAAAGTACTGGGTATTGCAGGACTGGTCATCGACGGTGCGGTACGCGATGTGCAGGGCATCAAGGCAGTGGACCTGCCGGTATTTTGCCGGGGCATAACGGTAGCGGCAAGCGATAAAGCAGGCAGCGGCGAAGTGAATGTGCCCATCTCCTGCGCGGGGGCTGTTGTTCACCCGGGGGATCTTATTGTGGGAGATGCCGATGGAGTAGTGGTTATTCCCCAGGAAAAGGCGGAAGCCGTGTTGGCCAAAGCCCAGGAAAAGGTGCAAAAAGATTTGGAGCGGGAAGCCAAGGTCCTGGCCAGCCGTGAAGCAGCCATCGCCTATTTGGATAAAGCTTTGGGCAGCTAGAAAAAAACCTCCTTGCCCTTTGATGGACAAGGAGGTTTTTTTATGCCTTCTGGGCGTTTGAGAACCGGGTCATGATTTGCTGTTTGCCACCTGCAGGCGAACTTCGGCCCGTTCCAGGGCACGCTTGTGCCGCAGGTAATCTTTATCTGACTTGTCCAGACGCTTCAAAATGGTTTCATGGCGCGCCTTTGCCTTTTTTGCGCGCTCGACATCGATTTCTTCCGGCAATTCGGCTGTATCGGCCAAGATGTTAACCTTATCGGGACGCACTTCCAAAAACCCGCCGCTTACGGCAATCAGCGTTTCTTTATCCCCTTGCTTAATGCGGACAGGTGCCGTTTTGAGCGGAGTCACAAGGGGGATATGGCCAGCCATAACCCCCAGTTCACCCTCCACACCGCGGGCAATGACGATATCCGCCTCTCCTTGAAACACTTTCCGTTCAGGTGTGACGATATCAACTTGAACAGTTGCCATTGTTTATCCTCCCCTATCCCAGGGCATTACAGTTTCTTTGCTTTCTCAACCGCTTCGTCAATGGTACCCACCATGTAGAAGGCCTCTTCAGGCAAATTGTCATGTTTACCTTCCAGGATCTCTTTAAACCCGCGGACCGTTTCCTTTACCGGTACATATTTACCGGGCATGCCGGTAAACTGTTCGGCCACGTGGAACGGTTGAGAGAGGAAACGCTGGATTTTGCGGGCACGGGCGACGATCAGCTTGTCCTCGTCGCTTAATTCATCCATACCTAAGATGGCAATAATGTCTTGCAAATCGTTATAGCGCTGCAACACTTGTTGTACACCGCGAGCTACCCGGTAATGTTCCTCTCCTACGACGGCAGGAGAGAGAATCCGGGATGTGGAAGCCAGCGGATCCACAGCAGGATAGATCCCCATCTCGGCCAGTTTACGCTCCAGGTTGGTTGTAGCGTCCAGGTGCGCAAACGTGGTGGCCGGAGCAGGGTCTGTATAGTCGTCAGCCGGAACATAGATGGCCTGGATGGAAGTGATGGACCCTTTCTTGGTGGATGTGATCCGCTCTTGCAATTGACCCATCTCAGTGGCCAGCGTGGGCTGGTAACCTACCGCAGAGGGCATGCGTCCCAGCAAGGCAGATACCTCTGAACCGGCCTGGGTAAAGCGGAAAATGTTATCAATAAAGAGCAAAACATCCTGGCCTTCTCTGTCACGGAAATACTCAGCCATGGTCAAGCCGGTCAAAGCCACGCGCAGACGGGCTCCCGGCGGCTCGTTCATCTGGCCGAACACCATGGATGTTTTGGAGATAACGCCGCTGTCTTTCATCTCGTGATACAGGTCGTTACCCTCACGGGTACGCTCACCGACACCGGCGAATACGGACAAGCCGCCGTGCTCTTGGGCCACGTTGTTGATCAGCTCTTGGATCAAAACCGTTTTGCCGACACCCGCACCGCCGAACAGGCCGATCTTACCCCCTTTGGCATATGGAGCCAAAAGGTCAATCACTTTAATCCCTGTTTCCAAAATTTCATCGGCCGTGGAGAGCTCTTCAAATTCTGGAGCAGGACGGTGGATCGGGTGTCTCTCCTCTGCATTGACCTCTCCTTGCTCATCAATCGGTTCACCCAGCACGTTAAACACACGCCCCAAGGTGGCTTTGCCGACCGGCACAGAAATGGGGGCACCGGTATCTACCGCTTCCAATCCCCGAACCAGTCCATCCGTGGAAGCCATGGCCACGCAACGGACAACGTTATCTCCAAGATGGACGGCAGCTTCAACGGTTAAAGTGCCACCTTGCGGCCGCTCGATGGTAATCGCATTGTAAATATCGGGCAGTTGTCCACTTTCAAATTGGATGTCAACAACAGGACCCATAACCTGGATGATACGTCCTTTATTCACGCGTTTTCCCTCCTCGCTTTACCTATCTTAAAGCATTGGCTCCTGCGACAATTTCGGCGATCTCTTGCGTAATGGCAGCCTGGCGGGCACGGTTAAATTGCAGGGTCAAGGTTTCAATCATTTCCGAGGCGTTGTCGGTTGCATTGCCCATCGCGGTCATCCGTGCGCCAAACTCACTTGCTTTGGCATCTAAAAGGGCGCTGTAAATCAGCGTTTCTGCATACTTGGGCAGCAACACTTCCAAGACCGATTCACTGTCCGGTTCGTATTCATAGACACTGACCGGCCCATTGAGCACCTCTTCAGAGGTCAGGGGAAGCAGTTGCTTCTCCACGGGGCGCTGCACGATCGGGCTGACAAATTCATTATAAAAGATGGTCAGCTTGTCAAATGTTTCATCGGCGAACATGCTAATGGCGCTCTGGGCTATGTCCTGAATCTCTACCAAAGACGGGGTGTCCGAAATGCCCGTCACCTCTTCCACAACCGGATAGCCCCGCTTCTTAAAGAAATCCCGCCCTTTGCGTCCAACGGCAAAGATCACATACTCGTCTTTGGACTGATGGCGCTCCTCGATCGTTTTGGACACCAGGCGTAAAATATTGGCGTTATACGGTCCAGCCAATCCCCGGTCTGAGGTGATCACCATGTAGCCCGTCTTCTTCACCGGACGGGCTTCCAGCATGGGATGGCTAAAATCTTTGGTGCCTGCAGCAATGCTGGAGATCACTTCTTTAATTTTATCCGCGTAGGGACGGGCATTCTCAGCCGTTTCCTGCGCACGGCGCAGTTTGGCTGCAGCCACCATCTTCATCGCTTTGGTGATTTGGCGTGTATTTTTAACCGAGCGGATACGCCGTTTAATCTCTCTCATTCCTTGCATGACGCATTCACCACCTTTTTCCTCTGATTAACAAGGGGCTTAGGCAGACGGGGTAAAGCCTTTCTTAAATTCCTCAATCGCTGCATCCAGTTCTTTGGTGTCCGGCAGTTCGCCTGTCTGGCGGATATGGTCGAGCAAGGAATCTTTATTCGCCCGCATAAAGCTTAACAGTTCTTCTTCAAAACGGCGTACATCCTCCACCGGAATGTCGTCCATAAATCCGTTGGTCACCGCATAGATGCTGATCACTTGTTCTTCAACCGGCATCGGTTTGTGTTCATCTTGCTTAAGGATTTCGACGGTGCGCTCACCACGGTTTAATTTGGCCTGGGTGGCTTTGTCCAGGTCTGAGCCAAACTGGGCAAAAGCTTGCAGTTCACGGTACTGGGCCAGGTCCAAACGCAAGGTACCGGCCACTTTTTTCATCGCTTTAATTTGGGCGGCACCTCCTACACGGGAAACAGAGATACCGACGTTAACAGCCGGACGCACACCGGAGTAGAACAGATCGGACTCCAGGAAGATTTGCCCGTCCGTAATAGAGATCACGTTGGTTGGGATGTAGGCAGAGACGTCGCCAGCCTGGGTTTCGATAAAGGGCAGGGCTGTCAAAGAACCGCCGCCTTTTTCATCGCTCAGTTTAGCGGCACGCTCTAAAAGGCGGGAGTGTAAATAGAATACATCGCCAGGGTAAGCTTCCCGTCCAGGCGGACGTCTTAACAGCAAGGACAGCTCACGGTATGCTGCCGCCTGCTTGGACAAGTCATCGTAAACCACAAGGGCATGCTTGCCTTTATACATAAAGTATTCGCCCATGGCGCATCCCGCATAAGGCGCCAGATAAAGCAGCGGTGCGGGTTCAGAAGCAGAGGCTGTCACCACAATAGTGTAATCCAGTGCGTCGTGCTGGCGCAGTGTTTCCACGACACCGGCGACTGTGGATTGCTTCTGGCCGATGGCAACGTAAATACAAATGACGTCTTGTCCCTTTTGATTAATGATGGTGTCAATGGCAATGGTGGTTTTACCGGTCTGGCGGTCACCGATGATCAGTTCACGCTGACCGCGCCCAATCGGAATCATGGAGTCAATGGCTTTAATCCCGGTTTGGAGCGGCTCATGGACTGATTTACGATCCATGACGCCGGGTGCAGGTGATTCAATGGGACGGTACTCGGCCGTTTCAATCGGGCCACGTCCGTCAAGGGGCTGACCAAGGGGATTGACTACGCGGCCAAGCAAGGCTTCGCCTACAGGCACCTCCATAATGCGTCCTGTACGCTTCACTTGCGTGCCTTCCCGGATTTCCGTGTAAGGCCCGAGAATGACGACACCCACGTTGTCTTCTTCCAAGTTTTGGGCCATCCCCATGACCCCGTTCTCAAATTCTAAAAGTTCCCCGGCCATAACCTTTTCCAGGCCATGCACGCGGGCAATGCCGTCACCAACCTGGATAACGGTGCCCACTTCCACCACTTCAAGATCTGCTTCATAGTTCTCAATCTGCTTTTTGATTAGCGCACTGATTTCTTCAGGTCTGATGCTCATCTCGTTCACCCCAATCCTCTAGCTTTTGGTTGTTGCGATTAAACGTTCAAAGCGGGAGAGTTTGCCGCGGACAGTTCCATCGTAGATTAGATCCCCGATTTTGACGGTGATACCGCCCAGCACACCCTTGTCCACAACAAAATGCAAACGGACTTTTTTGCCTGTCATGCGGGCTAATTGTTGGCGCAAGACCTCCTGCTTTTCCGGTAACAGAGGGGTAGCTGTAGTCACCACCACATCAACCAGACCTCGCACTTCATTGGCCAGTCTGACAAAATAGGTGGCAATCGCGCTCAGTTCATTTTCACGTTCACGGTCCACCAACAACCGCAACAGGGAGAGGGTGGTTGGGGACAGCTGGTCCGCAAACACCGTGCCGATAAGCTCTTTCTTGGTTTCCTTTTTCACCAATGGATGGGTGAGGAACCTGACCAGGTCTGGATTTTCCCGGAGCACCTGATCTGTATATTGCAAATCTTGCTCAATTTTATCCAGTTCCTCCCGCTCTTTGGCCACTTCAAACAAAGCTTTGGCATACCGTTTGGCTACTGCACCCATTTTTTGGTCCCTACCTCTTTCAGGAAATCATCAATCAATTGCTGCTGTTGCTTTGGATCCAGTTCCTTTTCAATCACTTTACTGGCTAAAAGAACCGAAAGCTGTCCCATTTCCTTTCGCAAAGCCTCAACCGCTTTTTCTTTCTCACGCTCAATTTCCTTGCGGGCCACACTTTTATACTGATCCACTTCAGCTTTGGCTGCACGGATGATCTCCTCAGCCTGTTTCTCGCTGGTGTTACGTGCATTTTCCAATATGGTTTTGGCATCTTTTTTCGCTTGCTCCAGGTTGGCGCGTTGTTCGGCCAGCAACTTTTCCGCTTCGGCCCGGTTGCGCTTGGCCTCTTCCAAATCTTTTTCAATTTGATTGGCCCGTTTTTCCATAACATTCATCAACGGGCCAAAAGCGTATTTGCGGAGCAAAAGAAAAAGAATGATGAACATGAGCAAAGAAAACAGCATATCGCCCCAGCGGACGGAACCCAACTCCAACATCTTGTTCACTCCCTTCACATCTATTACCATACCTTTTACCCTAAAAAGAAAACTTGGCTTGCGCCAAGTTGGAGTGCGGGCGTAAGCCTTAGGTGCACATCAAGGTGCAAAGGAAAGGCGAAGGCCGTTCACTGGCCTCGCCATGCTTCCATTTTCTTTTGAGTTATTGTCCTAAGGCAATGAAGGCAATCACAACCGCGAATATCGGAATTGCCTCAACCAGACCGATACCAATGAACATTGTGGTTTGCAGCACACCACGTGATTCAGGCTGACGTGCAATCCCTTCAATCGTACGGCTTACAATGTTGGATACACCAAAGCTGGCGCCGAGAGCGGCTAAACCCACAGCAATGGCTGCAGCTAAGACTCCCATTATAATTCCTCCTTTCACATAATCGACAACTTGATGCAAGCAAATATATAGTCAACCTCAAAAGAAAGTTGAGATGAGGTCACACAACTGTACACACTCCCATATTTGGAAAGACAGACAGAAAAAGATAAACTGTACACTCTGGCCACACGGCATCCGTTTAATGATCAGGCTCCACTTTCTGTGCAATATACACCAGCATTAAGATGGTAAAAACGAAGGCCTGAATCCCACCCATGAAGATACCGAAAGCTTGCCACACAATCATTGGCAAAGCAAAGATAACGACGGCGACCACACTGGCCACTCCTGCTCCGGCCAGCATCCCGGCCAATGTTTCTTTGGCAAAAATATTACCAAACAGTCGCAAGCCTAGGGTTAATGTCTTGGTGAACTCTTCAATTATATGTAGCGGAAATTGCCAAGCCTGTGGCTTAAAATAATGGAAGAAGTAATCTTTAAATCCTAGCATGCGGATGCCCAATATATTGGACAGAACAATGACCGCGGTCGCCAGTGTCAAAGTGACATGCGGGTCGGAAGTTGGCGCTTTCCATAGAATGTAATCATTGGTTGTGGTGATCTTGAACGGTATGCTGAGGAAGTTACCAATGAAAATAAACATGATAAACGCCAAAGCCAGCATCACCAACTGGTTGTTACGCTGGTGAACATGCATGGTGCTGGCCATAAGACCGCGGATAAATTCCACCATCCATTCCATAAAGTTTTGCATGCCTGACGGTTTGCCTGTCTGGGCCTGCCGGGCACCTGCATAAGCAATGGCAAAGGTTAACGCGGCAGTGATGGTCACCATGAGGACAACCGTCAAACTAAACTCCAGGCCTAAAAAGGTAAATGTCGGATCTTTATATTTCAACCAGTATTCACCCCTTTCCCCTACTTCCCTTGTTTCAGTTGAGTATATATAGCATCGCCTATGGCGAATACTGTCGGCAGAACCAGGCCCAACACCAGGCCGGTGTATTCGAAATGCTGGGGGTAGGTCATAACCGTCACGGTAGCAAGCGCAACCAATGCCAGCCGGGTAAAGGTCCCCAAACTGGGCAGTCTGTCACCTTGTGCCACAGCTTGTCCAAAACGATGAACACGCTTGGCCAGGTGCACGACACCGATATAACCGATGCCGAGTCCCAATGCCATTCCAGCCAAGAAAGGAGGGGCGCCGCCAAATCCCCAGCCCAGGACTATGACGGCCAGGGTAAAAAAGAAAAAGCGGGTTAAACGCGTGATACGTCCTGTCAAATTTTCCAGCATGGTGCACTCCACTTTTACAGAAACTTTTTAACCACGGGAATAATACTTAAAATGCCGGCTCCCAGTCCCGCTAAAACGCCAATAATGAGTCCCAATGGTTCCGTGCCCAGCCACTGGTCAGCTTGACGCCCTAACCAATAGCCGATAACCGTACACGCAGCCAGATCTATGCCGATTAAGCTGACAACAGACAAGGCTTGCCACGGGGGTTTGGAAGCCACCACTCAGAAGCCCCCTTTTTTGGGCAGATATGTTGAACTATTCAATCGTTTACAGCACAAAATATGGGACAACGAACTAATACCTGTTATATCGTATAATATTGACTTATTTTTGTCAATGTAAGGGGCATCATTTTAACTTACCAAAATTATAAAATTATCCAGGCACAACCAGACAGGGCAAAACAGGCATGATTAATCTTGGCTGTACTGCTCCAAAGCTTGGGACACCTGCACCACCCGGTTGAGAAAAGTTTCAATCTGTTCCCGGGTTTTGCGCTCCTTGCTGACGAAACGCATAATTTCCTTCCCCTTCCGGTAAGCGATAAAACTGGGGATGCCGAATACATTCAGTTCCTGGCACAATTCAAGCAGCTGGTCCCGATCCACTTTGTACATGGTCAGATAGGGTTTGAAGGCTTCTTCCACTTCAGGCATAAACGGCTCAATAAAGCGGCAGTCCGGGCACCATTCTGCGCTAAACAGCATCACCGTGACCCCGTCTTTGATGGCTTGATCATAGGCTTCGACGCTTGTGATGGTTTGCATGTCCTAACCTCCTGTTACTAAATTTTGCGGACCTGTGTGGGTTTTCCCGTGTACGCTTCCGGCCGCAATGTTACGGCCGCTCCACAATGGTGGCCACCCCTTGGCCGCCTCCTATGCACAACGTGGCCAAGCCCCGTTTGGCCTTTCTGCGCTTCATTTCATACAAGAGCGTGACCAGGATGCGGGCGCCGCTGGCTCCGATGGGATGACCCAGCGCAATGGCGCCGCCATTCACATTAACAATATCCGGGTTCCAGCCCAGTTCTTTGCCCACAGCAAGAGACTGGGCGGCGAACGCTTCATTGGCCTCAATTAAATCTATGTCTTCCAGGGACAGGCCCAGCTTGGCCAAGGCCTTCTGCGTGGCAGGGACAGGACCGATGCCCATGATGGCTGGATCGACGCCGGCATGCCCGTTAGCCCGGATCACAGCCAGAGGCTCAAGTCCCAATTCCGCCGCTTTGTCGCCTGACATGACCAGCACCGCCGCAGCGCCGTCATTGATGCCTGACGCATTGCCTGCCGTCACCGTACCATCTTGCTTAAAGGCTGGGCGCAGTTTGGCCAGTGACTCGGCCGTCACACCCTTTCTGGGAAACTCGTCGGTGTCAAACAAAAGCGGTTCCCCTTTCTTCTGCGGCACCTCCACAGGCACAATCTCTTCTTTAAACCGGCCCTCGGCCAGGGCGCGTTCGGCTTTTTGCTGGCTTAAAGCGGCAAATTGATCCTGTTCCTCCCGGCTGATGCCGTATTTTTCGGCCAGGTTTTCAGCCGTAATGCCCATGTGGTAGTTGTTCATGGCACAGACCAGTCCGTCCCGCAACATGCTGTCCACAACCTCTTGATCCCCCATGCGGTAACCTTGGCGTGCTTTGGGCAACAGGTAGGGAGCCATGCTCATATTTTCCATGCCTCCGGCCACGACGATATCCGCCTCTCCCACTTGAATGGCCTGGGCAGCCAAGTGAACCGCTTTCAATCCGGAGCCGCATAATTTGTTGATGGTCATCGACGGGACTTGGTGGGGAAGCCCGGCTTGGACCGCTGCTTGTCTGGCCGGCCCTTGGCCCAGTCCGGCTTGCAAAACATTGCCCATAATCACTTCATCCACCTGTCCAGCTTCAACACCGGCCCGCTTCAAGACTTCTTTAATCACCACCGCTCCCAATGTGGTGGCCGGCACCTGGCTTAAAGTACCTCCAAAATTGCCGATCGCTGTCCGCGCAGCACTGACAATCACGACTTCTCTCATCCTGGGAGACCCTCCTTTTTAGCGCTTTCAATCATTATTATTCGTAAAAAAGGGCTCCATTCCTGCCTGTGAACAGGAAGTGGGCCCTTATGTTGCCTTGTGTATGGCATTTGCCTTGTATCGTATTCTGCCTGCAGGATTACATCAAGGCGTGTTTGGGTTCAGTCACTAGCTGGTCACAGGAAGACCCTGAAAAGGGGCCGGACGCTCCGCCCGGCGGCCGAAATAATGGAGAATGGCCTCCACGATCCGCCTTGATGCCTGCCCATCCCCGTAAGGATTGGACGCCTTGGCCATTTGTTCATACAACCGGTCGTCGGTTAATAATTGATGGGCCAGCTGGTAAACATCCTCTTCTTGGGTGCCGGCCAGTTTGAGCGTGCCGGCCTGAACCCCTTCCGGCCGTTCAGTGGTGTCACGGAGAACGAGCACTGGAACGCCAAGGGACGGTGCTTCTTCCTGAATGCCGCCGGAGTCGGTCAGGATCAAATGGGCGCGGGATGCAAAATTGTGAAAATCTAAGACATCAAGGGGCTCAATGAGGTGAATGCGCTGGTGCCCGCCCAAGATCTCAGCGGCTGGCTCCCGCACCGCAGGGTTGAGATGGACCGGATAAACCACCTGAATATCTGGATGATCCTCCACCAGTCTCCGGACCGCTCTGAAGATGCGGCGCATGGGGTCACCCAGATTTTCCCTCCGGTGGGCGGTCATGAGCACCATCCGGGAGCCCTCCAGCTGCTCCAAGATCGGGTGGGTGTAATTGTCCCGCACCGTCGTTTTTAAGGCGTCAATGGCTGTATTACCGGTGATATAAATCGCCTCGGCAGGCTTGTGTTCCTGCAACAAGTGTTCTGCCGCCCGCTGGGTCGGGGCAAAGTGCAAATCGGCCAGCACCCCTGTCAGTTGACGGTTCATTTCTTCGGGGTAAGGGGAGTCCTTCCGGTAGGTCCTCAAGCCGGCTTCGACGTGCCCCACGGCCACCTGATGATAAAAAGCAGCCAGGCTGGCCACAAAGGTGGTGGTCGTATCCCCGTGGACCAGAATCATGTCAGGCTTAGCCTCTTGAATAACGGCTTCCAGTCCTTCCAATGCCCTGACCGTCACCTGGGTCAAGGTTTGGCGGGCCTGCATGATATTGAGGTCATAGTCTGGAGCAATATTAAACAGGCGCAACACCTGATCCAGCATTTCCCGATGCTGGGCCGTCACGGTCACGAGGGATTCAATCTCTTGCTCATGTTTGTTGAGTTCGTGGACGAGCGGTGCCATTTTGATTGCTTCAGGGCGTGTCCCAAAAATGGACATTACCTTGATTTTACCCATACCGATTCTCTCCTTATACTGTTGAACACTATTTAACCGGAACAACACCTGGGGGGAAGGTTGACCGGCGCCGTCACCGGCCAACACATCTCCTTATTTGGTGCCAAACAGCCGGTCGCCGGCATCACCCAGGCCGGGAATGATATACCCTTTTTCATTCAGTTTCTCATCCACGCTGGCAACATAGATATCCACGTCTGGATGTTCCCTCTGCATCCGTTCAATGCCCTCCGGGGCAGCGATCAGGCACATCAGTTTGATATTGGACGCCCCCCGTTTTTTCAGCGAGTGGATGGCCGCCACGGCTGAGCCTCCCGTGGCCAGCATGGGGTCAATCACGATAAAATCGCGCTCCTCAATGTCGCTGGGCAGCTTCACGTAATACTCCACAGGCTCCAGCGTGTCGGGATCCCGGTACAAGCCGATATGTCCCACTTTGGCCGCCGGAATGAGCTTCAAAATGCCGTCCACCATACCCAGTCCCGCACGCAAAATAGGCACCAGACCGATTTTCTTGCCTGCTAAAAGATATGACTTGCACTTGGCCAGAGGCGTTTCTACTTCCACTTCCTGTAAAGGCAAATCTCTGGTGATTTCATAAGCCATTAATGCGGCCACTTCATCCACTAATTCGCGGAACTCCTTGGTTCCCGTTTCCTTGCTACGGATATAGGTTAATTTATGCTGAATCAATGGGTGGTCGAAAACGTAAACTTTGCTCATGGCAACTCCCTTCTCTTAATTCTGCTGGGCTTGTTGCGGTGATAATCAAACTTTATGATGACAGATTATTGAACAGTTGATCACAGTTCGGGATAGAGCGGGAAGCGTTCCGTCAGCTGCCGGACCCGTTCTCTCGCTTCTTGCTGTTTCCTTTCGTCCTCAGGATGTTTGAGCGTCAGGGCCATGAGGTCGGCAATTTCTTCCATTGCTTGTGTATCAAATCCTCTGGTTGTGACCGCTGCCGTGCCAATACGGATGCCGCTCGTGACAAACGGGCTTTCCGGGTCAAACGGAATCGTGTTTTTATTGCAGGTAATGCCCACCTCATCCAGCAGGTGTTCGGCCTGTTTACCCGTCAGATTGAAGTTGCGCACATCGATCAGGATCAAGTGGTTGTCCGTTCCGCCGGACACCAGCTTGAATCCGCGCTCAATCAGACTTTCGGCCAATTGTTTGGCGTTGTCAATTATAGCCTGGGAGTATGCTTTAAATTCAGGACTGAGCGCTTCCTTGAACGCGACCGCTTTGGCCGCAATGATGTGCATCAACGGCCCGCCCTGCATACCAGGGAAGACAGCTTTATCGATCTGTTTGGCGTATTCAGCTTTACATAAAATTAAACCGCCCCGGGGTCCGCGCAATGTTTTGTGCGTGGTAGAGGTGACGAAATCGGCATAAGGAACCGGTGAAGGATGATGGCCGGTAGCCACCAGTCCAGCGATGTGGGCCATATCCACCATCAGTAAGGCCCCCACTTCATCGGCAATCTCTTTTAAGCGGGCAAAATCGATCACGCGCGGGTAGGCGCTTGCGCCAGCCACGATCAGCTTGGGCTTGTGTTGCTTGGCCTTCTCCAATACCTGGTCATAGTCTATCCGGTGCGTGTCCGGGTCTACACCGTAATCAACAAAGTTGTACAGGGTTCCGGAAAAGTTGACCGGACTGCCGTGGGTCAAGTGGCCCCCGTGGGAGAGATTCATGCCCAATACCGTGTCACCCGGTTGTAGAACGGTAAAATAAACGGCCATGTTGGCTTGGGCGCCCGAATGGGGCTGAACATTGGCATGTTCAGCGCCAAACAGTTTCTTCACCCGTTCTCTGGCCAGTTCCTCAGCCACATCCACGTGTTCACAACCACCGTAATAGCGGCGGCCCGGATAACCTTCCGCATATTTATTGGTCAGCACGCTGCCCATGGCTTCCAAAACAGCCCGGCTGACAAAGTTCTCGGAGGCAATCAGCTCAATTTTGCTGCGCTGGCGGCCCAGTTCCGCCTGAATCGCCGCATAAATTTCCGGATCTTGCTTATGCAGGATGTCCATCCCTTGCTTCCCCCTTTTATCCATTCGGTACAGATCAAGTTCAGCACAATGAATATGTACTTTTAACTACTATAGCAAATCAACACAGTAAATCAATCCCTTTTCTCCAGTTCGTAAATGGCCCTTGATCCCCCGATCAGTTTGGGACGTGTCTTGGCCATGGTCACATGGGCCTCCCCCACTTGTTTGAGCGTGCCCCTGACTGGCACTGCCACATGTTTAAGGTGCATGCCGATCAAGGTATCGCCAATATCGATCCCTGCATGGGCCTGGATATGTTCCACCATGACCGGATCAGCCAAGTGGCGGTAAGCATAGGCTGCCATCGCTCCCCCTGCTTTGGGGGCCGGGATGACCGTCACTTCTTCCAGTTGAAACAGCTCAGCCGTGTTCCGTTCCACCACCAGGGCCCGATTCAGATGTTCACAGCATTGATAGGCCACATGAAACCCATGGGCCTGGCGCGTCTCTTCCACGGCATTGAAGATCGCCTCCGCCACAGCTTCGCTGCCATGGGTGCCGATCTTTTGCCCCAGCACTTCGCTGGTGCTGACCCCCAGCACCAAAATCTGCTTCGGTCCCAGGGGATATTGGGCCAAAAGGTCCTGGAGCACCTGCCGGGTTTGGGCATAGATGGAGGTTAACTTCATCTGCTCACCCCCTTGTTTCCTCCAGCGCAGTGATCTTCTCCACGCGGCGGGCGTGGCGTCCCCCTTCAAACTCGGTCTCCAGCCACACTTTCACAATCTCTTTGGCCAATCCGGGACCAATCACCCGCTCTCCCATGGCCAATACATTGCTGTCATTATGCAAACGGGTCATCCTGGCGCTAAAGGTATCATGCACGAGGGCACAGCGGATGCCCTTAATTTTATTGGCTGTAATAGACATGCCGATCCCCGTTCCACAAATCAGAATACCCCGCTCAAATTCGCCCTCAGCCACCTTCTGGGCCACAGGAGAAGCATAATCGGGGTAATCCACAGATTGGCAAGAGTGACAGCCGAAATCTTCCACCTCATGACCTAATTCCACCAACATGCTTTTGATCTCTTCCTTCAAACGATAGCCTCCATGATCTGAGCCAATGGCAATTTTCACGGTTTATCCCCCTTGAACGTGAACCTGTTTTCGTTGCTATTATACCCTCAAAAAGTAAAGCGACTAATTTTTTCATGCAAGTTTTTCGCCTCATGTTCCAATACTTGCGCAGTGGCAGCAATCTCTTCCATCACCGCCGTCTGCTCTTCAACAGAGGCGGCCACTTGCTGGGCTCCGGCTGATGTTTGTTGGGAGACGGCGGCCACCCCTTGCGCTTCATCCAGGGTCCGTTTCATGGCCTGTGTTTGTTCTTCAGCCAGCCGGGTAATATGGGAGATGGCATCCACCACTTTGTGAATGGAACGGCTGATGGCTTCCAGGGCTTCCCGGGCGGCTGCTCCTTTAGCCGACTCCGTCTCAGCCCGGGCCACCTGGGCTTCAATCTGCTTCACCACTTGATCCACACCCTGGTGAATGTGGTTGATCAACGCTGTAATGCGCCCTACGGCCTGCCGGCTTTCATCCGCCAGCTGGCGCACTTCCTGGGCCACCACTGCAAACCCCCGCCCATGTTCACCGGCCCGGGCCGCCTCAATGGAAGCATTAAGGGCCAGCATATTGGTTTGCTCGGCAATATCCCCCACCATTTCCGTAATTTCATTAATTTCCTGCGCTTGCTTCTCCAGACGGGAAACCACTTGCAATGAGTCTTGATTAAGGGCGGCTAAATGGTCCATCCCTTCGATCAGGGAACGGACCGACTCACTGCTCTGGTTCAAGGCCTTGACCATTTCTTTTGCCAGTTGCTGTGATTCCTGGGCGTAACGGTTCACCTCTTCAGCCATGTCCGACGCTGATTCCACCGATTCCACCGCAGCCTGGACACTGGCCGCAGACCGTTCAGCGCCGGAGGCAATTTCTTCAATGGTGCGGCTGATTGTTTCCGCCTGCTCCGCCGCCGAATCGGAAGCTTGTGACAGCTCCTCCACCTGCCGGTTGGTTTGCTCAAAATGATGGGAAATATCTTTCACCATGCCCTGCAATTGATCTACCATTTGGTTAAAAGCGTGGCCCAAGGCCTTGACCTCGTCGTCGGAACGATACCCCTCAAACTTGACCCGCAAATCTCCGGTCGCGGCAGTGTGCATCGCTTGGGCCAAACGCTGAATGGGTTTAGAGATCCGCTTGGCGGCAACATAGCCCAGAATACCTGACCAAATGACGCCCAGGCTGAAAGTGAGCAGTGTGAAAGACACATCGCTCACCCCGGGAAAATACTCACTGACCACAAAAATGAAAAAGGCACTGCAACCATAAGTGATCAGCGCCAGCGTCACAACCCCGGCAACCATCTTTTTCTGCAAACTGAACTTATAGCGCTGCTTTACTTTGTTGTTCACAACCCATCCTCCTCAATGCTAAAAGGGACTCTTTTCTATTTACATTCCCCAACCGTAAGCAGAGTCCCTTCTTTAAGGATATCAAATTTGTGACAATTTGGAGAATGAGTTGTATAAAACGAGATTAATCTGAGCGGCCATCTTTCTGGACAAAACGGTCCAGCCACTCATCAATTTCCTTCAACGTTGCCGCGTACACGTCCTTGTCTCCGCCAAACGGATCAGAGATATTGGGATCTTCATGATCCGGATCTACATAGGCTTTCAGCGTAAAGATGATGTCTCTCTTATCTGGAAACTGCTCTTTCAACCTGTGCGTGTGGGCCTCCGTCATAGTCAGCACCAAATCGGCCCACTCCATCAGCTCAGGCGTCACCATCTGGGACTGATGTTCAACCGTAATGCCCTGTTCACTGAGTAATTGTTTAACATGGCCGGACGCATCCTGGCCAGGTAAGGCAGCCAGGCCGGCCGATTTCACCTCATACTGTTCACCTGCTTTGTGCCGCAACAAATATTCCGCCATGGGACTGCGGCAGGTATTGCCTGTACACACAAATAAAATATGTTTCAAACAGATCCCTCCTTACCCATTATTCTATGCGCCTCAGTTGTTCCCGCTATGTATCAGTTTTGAACGGTTCAGAACAGGAACTTCAAGCCAATAGTTAACAATATCACGCCGCCAACGGCCTCGCTATATTGCCCGATCCAGTCTCCCACATACCGGCCCAAAATTAACCCCAGCACGGTCAGCACCAGACCGGAAACACCGAACAGGACAATAGCCAGCCAGGTATTAACAGAAAACAAACCGAGGGACAATCCAACGGAAAAGCTGTCCATACTCACACTAATGGAACACAGGAGCAAGCCCACTCCTGTTGTCTTCAGCCACTGGGACGGCGCAGCGGCGCTAAACAGGGAGGAATAGACCATGTGAATCCCAAACAAGATCAGCAATATCCCCCCGATCGAGAGCACCAAATGCCCAACGATATCTCCGATCACCTGTCCAAGCATGATACCGGTCAAAGGCATGAGAATATGGAACAGGCCATTACATAAACCAATGGCTGCCATTTGTCTGAAGCCCAGCCGCATCATGCCGATACCTAAACACATGGAAAAGGCATCCAGACCCAGGGCAACGGCCATCAGGCCTAACGTGATCAGCTCTCCAGCGTGAACAGCGTCCAGCACCAATCCTCCCCCCTTGTCTCTTTCAACATATGCGAGGGGGAAGGAAATCAGTACAAGCCAGACGCTTTTTACTGCTTGATAAAGTTCATCCGCAGGCTTCAATGTGTGCTTGAAGAGTTTGACAGCGGCCTTGGTTCCAGCATGCGTCCCTGGGCCGCCTTGTGCAAACGGTTCATAATAGCCTCGCCCACAGCTTCAGGCGGAAAAGATTCAATGTATATTTTTTGCATGCGCGCCTGATCCACCTGGCGCAAGGCATCATAGATCCGCTGAGCCACGGTTTGGAGCTCTTCCCTGTCACCAAGGGAGAGCACCAAATCAGCTGAATAGCATGACAGGCCATCATCTGTTGTTAACACAGCCACTGTATAGCCCTGTTGCCGGTCCCGGTTGACACAGTCCTGAATGAAGCGGCGCATCTCTTGAATGCCCTTAGCCAAAGAGACAAGAAAAACCTCTCCGTCCGGCGCATAATGTTTATATTTCATCCCCGGTGAACGGGGGCGGAAGGTTTGGGGGCTGTGGGCCAGTTCCATGCTGTGCTTGAGGGCAGGGTCCACGTCAACGGGGCCAATCACCGCTTCCAGCTCCCCTTTGGTCACCCCGCCCGGACGCAAGAGAACCGGAACTTCTCCTGTGACATCCACAACGGTTGACTCCAGGCCGATCCCCGTTTCTCCTCCGTCCAAGACACCCACAATCCGGCCGGCCAAATCATGCCACACATGCTCTGCCCGGGTGGGACTGGGTTTTCCAGAACGGTTGGCACTAGGTGCTGCCAGTGGTTTGCCGCAGGCCTCAATCAGTGCCAGCGCGACAGGATGTGCTGGCATGCGTACGGCCACCGTGTCCAAACCAGCTGTGACGATCCGGGAAACTTGACTGCCGCAGGGCAGAACCAAGGTTAACGGTCCTGGCCAAAACTTTTCCATTAAGATCCGGGCTTTGTCCGGTACTTTATCCACAATCCCTGCCAACTTATCCACACAGGAGATGTGGACAATTAAGGGGTTATCCGCCGGTCTTCCTTTAGCGGCAAAAATTTTTTGCACAGCCTTGTCCGATAAAGCATTGGCGCCTAATCCATAAACCGTCTCAGTGGGAAAAGCGACCGGTTCATCCCTGTTGATCCAGCTGGCCGCTTCTTGAATATGTGGATGAGTGATTAAGTTGTCAACATCTTTATCCACAATGTTGTGGATATCCCAATATTTGGTCTGCCATTGGTGTTCCATGAGCGCCCAAACTCCTTTGCCTGAAACCTGGTGTGTCTCCCAGCTTTGGCCGCGACATACTCCCACCACCTGCGCTAACGCTTAGAAGTGGGAGACTTCTGTCGGAGGTAAGTTAAAGTTTATTATACCCTTTCCAGGCACCTCCTCGCACCTGTTTAAACAAGATTAAAACAAGCAAACCTGTCCAAATCAAAAAGCGGTGCTTTCCCTCAGGTTGCCTAACCACAGTACGGGAAAACACCGCTACGAATCCTTATCCCTTTGGGGCTAAACAAACAGACTTTTCACCTTAGCCAACAGTTCCACCAAGAAAAAGCGGATCTCAAGCTCTTGCTCTCCATCATCTGCTCCATCATCTGCTCTATCATCTGTTGCCCCAGCGAGCCCGGTGTCTTTCTTTTGCCCGGCACCATCCCGGAAACCCTCCCGGTCATCTGCCCGTTGATCCGCAACGGTTTCAGTCTCCAAAACATCTCCGGTCCCAAAGTCTACAAAACAGAGGGGGGGAAAGAGGACACACCACCAATTTTCTCCCTGCCCGGCTCCGATCGTAATCAGCACGCCTTCATATTCCCCTGCTGGATACAGACGGCTGCCATACAACTTAGTCGGAAAGGGAATCTGTCCATAGCGGACACTGTAGGAATAGTTAAAACCCCGCGACTGAATCGTTTGACCGACCACCTGTTCCAGCTCGTCCAGGGAACCGGCTATGACCTCCCGGGCTTCAGCAATGTCCTCCATGTCACCTGCCCACTGGCTCACCAGCTCCACCACTTCGCCCATCACTTCCTCTTTCAGCCACTGATCCCTGGGGCTGTCACTGTTGGCCAAGATACGCAAGCGGAGCGACTCTTCTGGAATCTCTGTCTCTACCACCAGCGAAGCAGCTGTCGCCCGCTGGTATTCCCAGCTCATCACCACAATCACCAGTCCGGTCAGCACATACATATACAGCTGGTAAAAGCGTTTGTTCATCTTGGTTTCCCCTCTCCAAGGCCATGCTTTGCGCTTTGTTGCTCTATGGTCCTTTACCTGTTCTCTCGTTAGTCTCAGCTTGGACTAAAGCGCCGGAATTTAAACCTTGGAGAAGGGAAGTTTTGTCCGACAAATCTCGTCAAGCTTCTATTTTAGCCACCACGACCCGCCCGATGCCCTGCCAGTCAGGGATGACTGAACACTGTGCTTCAGGATACACGGCCTGTATGATGGCGATCACCTCTTCCGCCTGCCCCCGGCCGACCTCAAAGGCCAAAACACCCGGCCGGTTTAACACGGCGGGAGACTGGCGGACAATCTGCTTGTAACCCAAGAGCCCGCCGTCCCCAGCGAAAAGGGCCAGGTGGGGCTCATAGTCCACCACTGTCCGGTCCAAAACATACCGTTCCTCAAGGGAGACATAGGGAGGATTGGAGACAATCACGTCTACCTTGTGCCCCGTTTCAATTAAGGCTTGCAGCCAGTTGCTGTGCATCAATTCCACTTTGGCCTGCCAGCGCTCGGCATTGATTTTAGCTACCTTCAAGGCAGCAGGAGAAATATCTACGGCCAGCATCTCCAGCGGAGAAGCCATTGGTCCGTCTTGAGCGGGTTGTCCCTGACCTCCATTCCCCTCACCCTGGCGGCCACCAGCCGTTTCCAGCGCAAGGGTAACAGCGATTGCCCCGCTGCCAGTGCCCACATCGACCGCTTTAAGGGGCCGTCCTTTAGGGGGCTGGCTGCCAGCTCTAACGGGCTGTCCAGGGGAGGCCATCCTTCTTTCTCCGCGGTTCTTCCGCTCCCACCAGTTACTCTGCCACAGCTTTAACACCGCTTCAACCAATAACTCTGTCTCCGGGCGGGGAATCAGCACGTTCCGGTTCACCACAAACTCACGGCCGTAAAACTCGGCGGACCCCAGCACATACTGATAAGGTTCTCCCTGCAGGATACGCTCCAGATACGCGACAAATGTTTCTTTCTGCTCCTCAGGCAGCGGTTGATCCAGCATGTTCAAAAATTCGGCCCGCCCTGCAGCCAGCACATGGGTTAAAACCCATTCTGCCACTTTGGGGTTGAGGCCCGCTTGCTGCAATAAAGAAGAAGCCCAGACCAGGGCTTCTCGGCAAGTGCGCATCGTTTTCGGTTGATCCATCAGGCTTCCTGACGCTCCAGAAGGGCCGTCTGTTCGTGCACAATGAGCGCATCAATGATTTCATCCAGCTCGCCGTTTAACACTTGGTCCAGTTTGTGCAGCGTAAGGCCGATGCGGTGGTCGGTGACACGGCTTTGCGGGAAATTATAGGTGCGGATGCGCTCACTGCGGTCCCCCGTTCCTACGGCAGACTTGCGGATGCTGGCATACTCGTTCTGGGCCTCTTGCAGATACTTGTCATAAACGCGGGCACGCAAGATTTTCATCGCTTTCTCTTTATTTTTATGCTGGGATTTCTCATCTTGACAAGAGACAACGATTCCGGTCGGGATGTGGGTCAAGCGTACGGCCGACTGAGTGGTGTTGACACTTTGCCCGCCGGGACCGCTGGAACAGAATACATCCACGCGAATATCCTTCTCATCAATCTCCACATCAATTTCCTCCGCCTCGGGCAGGACCGCTACAGTGGCCGTGGAGGTATGGATGCGCCCGCCGGACTCCGTCACAGGAACGCGCTGGACACGGTGGGCTCCACTTTCATATTTTAAGCGGCTGTAAGCGCCTTTACCATTAATGGAAAAAATAATCTCTTTGTAACCGCCCAGATCATTGGGGTGGGCTTCGATCACTTCAATCTTCCAACCCTTATCTTCCGCATAGCGGGTATACATTTTGTACAGATCCCCGGCAAACAGGCACGCTTCATCACCGCCCGCTGCCCCGCGGATCTCCACAATGACGTTTTTCTCATCATTGGGATCTTTGGGGAGCAGGAGAATTTTTAACCTTTCTTCCAATGCTTCTTTTTTTTCACTCAGGACGGCAATTTCCTCTTTGACCATCTCCCGCAGTTCATCATCCAGTTTCTCTTCCAGCATCGATTTGGCATCCGTTAATTGCTGGACCACATCTTTATACTCACGGTAACACGTTACCGTTTCTTCCAGTTCCGACTGCTCCTTGGAGTAGTCGCGCAATTTCTTCGGATCACTGGCCACGGCCGGATCCGACAGCAAGCGGTTCAATTCTTCGTAACGATTTTCCAATGCTCGTAACCGGTCAAACATGAAGCCTTCACTCCCTTCACTTCATGGCAATGGCGGCAGCGCGGTTCATAGCTTTCCTTGGCCCCCACCAAAATAACCGGATCGTCCACATGGGCCGGCTCTCCGTTGATCAGCCGCTGGGTCCGGCTGGCGGGTGCCCCGCAACAGGCACACACGGCCTGCAATTTGGTCACATATTCGGCACAAGCCAATAAAAGCGGGGTGGGGCCGAAAGGTTGTCCACGGAAATCCTGATCCAGACCGGCACAGATGACCCGTTTCCCTTGATCGGCCAAATACTGGGCCACCTCCACCACCGTCTCATCAAAAAACTGGACCTCGTCGATGGCCACACATGCCGTCTCGTTGCGTACCTGTTCCGCAATGTGGCTGGCCTGTTCCACGCAAGTAGCGGGGATGGAGACCCCATTATGGGAAACCACAGCCACCTCGCTGTAACGGTTATCAATGACCGGTTTAAACACTTGGGTGGGTTGTTTAGCATAACGGGCCAGACGCACCCTGCGGATTAATTCTTCGCTCTTGCCCGAAAACATGCTGCCGCAAATCACTTCAATCCATCCGTCTCGCTTGTTTACATACATCAATCAAAGCGCCCCCAAGCTTCATAATCAACATGAACAAGCCACATGGGTAGTAAAAAACAGGCAAGCATTCTTGCCTGTTTTCCATCGCCAACACACGGTTGTGCCGCTGCTCGCAAACACACGGTTGTGCCGCTGTTTACTGCAGGTTGTATTTTCTTTTGAAACGGTCCACACGCCCGCCTGCATCAACATATTTTTGCTTTCCGGTAAAGAACGGATGGCAATTGGAGCAGATCTCCACGCGCAGGACTTCGGCCTTGGTGGAACCCGTTTCAAACTCATGTCCGCACTGACAAACCACTTTGGTTATATGATAATTAGGGTGAATGCCTTGTTTCATCTTCTCTCACTCCTTTTTGCCCTGAATCAACCGAAACAGAGTTCCTTCAAAACATATCATATTATAGCATGGTTCAATTCTTTTTGGCAACCGGACCAGGAGAGAAGATGATGGAAAATAGACATCAGGGGGCAGGGCTGACAGGAGTAAGAACGACGGACGATCAAAACTGGGGAAGATAGTGAATGGGATTCAGGGGCTTATTGTTCAGGCGCACTTCAAAGTGAAGATGGTAACCGGTGGCATTTCCCGTCATACCTTGGTAGCCCAGCACCTCCCCTTCGGCAATGGACTGCCCCTTGCTGACCATGATTTGGCTGAGGTGGGCATAGTAGGTTTCCACACCCTGGCCATGATCGATAATGACCATGTGGCCGTAACCTCCCCTATGGTAATAGGCTTGCTTCACCACCCCGCCCCGTGCGGCACGCACCGCTGCCTCTTTTTCAGGGTTGGCAATGTCCAGCCCATTGTGCATGCGCCCCCACCTCATGCCAAAGGGACTGGTGATCTGCCCTTTTAGCGGCCAGGAGAAAAGGCCGATTTCGCTTGCCGAAACAGCACCTGTTGAGGCCGCTGAACTCTCGGGAGAAGCTGAGTTTACTGTTCTCTCCTGCTCATTGCCTTCTGTTGTGCGGTTGGCCGTGCGGCTGGTGACAGTGACAGGCGCTTTGTGCTGCGGGGGTGTCAGCACAGGTTGGTGAACCGGCTCCGGGGGAACAGTCGGAATGTTGATCATCTGGCCGGGAAACACCGTCCTGTTATTGAAACGTAACTGGGCGTTGTGGGCGAATAACTCCTCCAAACTGACACCATGCCGTTTGGCAATGGTCTCTAAGGTATCTCCATGCCGGACCACGTATTCTATTTCTTTCAACCGAATCTTCAATTCTTGCCCTTCCCGGATAAAATTTTTATTGGCTATCCCGTTCTGCTCCACAATTTCCTTCACGGGGATGCCAAACGTTTGGGCAATGCCCGACAAGGTGTCCCCCGCTTGGACAATATAAGTGACGTACTCCTCCCTGTCCTCTTCTTCCACTTCCAAGTGAAACCGGTTGAGAGGATTGGTATAGTGACGCAGCGCTTTTTCAAGCAACTCCGCTTCCAGCTCTTCTAAGTCCTCGTCCAGATAGCCGCCTTCCCGCAGCTCAGAGGCTTCTCCATCCATGGCCTGCCAGGCAGCACCGCCCGTTAAAACCAGGGTTGTCGCCACCACTTTTTTCACTGAGCCCAAAAAACGTCCCTCCTTCAGGCAGCATTATTTACAATCCTATGCTTCCAGGCAAAAAAATATCACCACCTGTACTCTCTTGAAGGCGGTCAGGTGGTGACATAGCCGCAAAGTCAAATGGGTGATGCTATGAAGCCGAAGGAGATTTGGTTGATTCGAATAAGGCCATAAACTCCGCATTTGATTTGGTGGCTTTTAATTTGCGGATAAATTGCTCGGTAAAATCAGGGTTTTCACTCATCTTTTGTCGAATCGCCCACAATTTTTCCAGGTCATCGGGATCCAGCAACAGTTCTTCCCGGCGCGTGCCTGAGCGCCGGATGTCAATAGCCGGATAAATCCGCCGTTCAGCGAGACGGCGGTCCAGATGCAGTTCCATATTGCCGGTCCCCTTAAATTCTTCGTAAATCACATCATCCATGCGTGATCCTGTATCAATTAAGGCGGTTGCCAAAATGGTCAAACTGCCCCCCTCTTCAATATTCCGTGCTGCACCAAAGAAACGCTTGGGGCGGTGAAAAGCAGCCGGATCTATCCCGCCGGACAAGGTGCGCCCGCTCGGGGGAATCACGAGGTTGTAGGCCCGTGCCAGGCGGGTAATGCTGTCTAATAGAATGACCACATCTTTTTTATGTTCCACCAAACGCATGGCCCGTTCCAAAACCAATTCCGCCACACGGATGTGATTTTCAGGCATCTCATCAAATGTGGAACTGACCACTTCACCTTTCACAGAGCGTTGCATATCAGTCACTTCTTCGGGACGCTCGTCGATTAAAAGGACAATCAGCTCAATTTCTGGATAATTGGTGGTAATGCTGTTGGCGATTTCCTTCAGCAGCATGGTTTTCCCCGCCTTGGGAGGGGCCACAATCAATCCCCGTTGTCCCAACCCGACCGGGGCAATCAAGTCAATGATGCGGGGAGCCAGCTTATCCGGGGTGGTCTCCAGGACCAGTTTTTTATCCGGGTAGACAGGGGTGAGTCCGGGAAAGTGCACCCGTTCCTTAGCCAGTTCGGGATCCTGGCCGTTCACCGCGTCCACATGCAACAAGCCGAAATAACGTTCGTTTTCCTTGGGCGGTCTCACTTTTCCCGATACTTTGTCTCCGTTCCTCAGTTCAAAACGGCGGATCTGGGAGGCAGAAATATAAATATCTTCAGAGGAAGGCGAATAATTGATCGGGCGCAAAAAGCCGTAACCTTCGCTTAAAATCTCAAGAACGCCTTCCATAAACAAATAACCGTCTTTCTCAGCTTGAGCTTTAAGAATGGCAAAAATCAACTCTTTCTTTTTCAGTTGCGAGTAATAGGAGATTTTATACTCCCTAGCCAGTTTATATAGTTCGCTTAATTTCTTTTCTTCCAAACTGGCTAACTCTAAATGTGTTGTCATCGTCTTCTCCCACCACTTTTCATAGATTTAATCCCTTTTTGGTGCTGTGTCTGTAGCTGAATTTATTTGTTAACGGTCATCTTGATCCTCTTCAATCACCATGTGAGGTTTCCGTTCCAGCCGGTGCTTGGCGTGAATAAAGCGCACCGTTCCCGATTTGGCCCTCATGACCACCGATGTGGTTTCCGCTGTATTCCCCTGGAAACGCACACCCCTTAACAGCTCTCCATCAGTGACACCGGTGGCAGCGAAAATGGCATCGTCCCCTGAGACCAGGTCATCCATACGCAAGACCTGATTGGGGTTGGTGATGCCCATCCGTTTGCACCGTTCCCACTCTTCCTCCGTTTGAGGGACAAGACGTCCCTGAATTTCGCCACCCAGACACTTTAAGGCAACAGCGGCGATCACCCCTTCAGGCGCACCGCCGATGCCGAACAAGATATCCACGCCCGTGTTTTCAAAAGCCGTATTAATGGCTGCGGCCACATCCCCATCAGAAATCAGCTTGATGCGGGCGCCCGCTTGGCGTATCTCCTCTATAATTTTCTGGTGTCTTTCCCTGTCCAAAATGACTGCAACCAAATCGGAAATATCTTTATTGGTTGCTTTCGCCACGGCTTTTAAATTATCTGTCACTGACGCGTTCAGGTCAATCTGGCCGACGGCAGCAGGCCCCACGGCAATTTTCTCCATATACATGTCCGGAGCATGGAGCAAATTGCCCTTGTCGGCAATGGCAATCACGGACAAGGCATTCCATGTGCCTTTGGCCACAATGTTGGTGCCTTCCAGAGGGTCAACAGCCACATCGACCTCGGGCCCCTGACCTGTCCCTAATTTTTCACCAATATAGAGCATGGGCGCTTCATCCATTTCCCCCTCACCAATCACCACTGTGCCCCGCATGGGAATGGTATCAAACACTTTACGCATGGCTGTGGTGGCCGCATCATCTGCCTCCTCCTTGCGTCCGCGCCCCATCCAGCGGGCTGAAGCCAAGGCAGCTGCTTCAGTGACGCGGACCAGTTCCATGGTCAAGCTTCTCTCCATGTCGTTCCCCCCCTTGGTTATCTCCTTTCCCTGTGTCGCCTGAACCTGCCCATGAAAAGGCTTTTACAACAGCACCCATGATCTCCCTGTGAAGAGATCATGGCCAACACAATGATTCACGCTGACTGTCAAGCACTCGTTGTCAATCAAAGTCAAAGTCTTCACTCACAAACCATCCGGGAAAAATTGATGAGAGGTGTAAGGATGAAGAGGAATGGGTTATTTAACACGGTACAGGGGAACCTGTCCTTCTCTTGACTGACGCCAAATGTGTGCCCCCAAGCCTTTGAATTTGGCTTCCAACTGCTCATAGCCCCGTTCAATATGCTCCACACCGCTGATCTCGGTCAATCCGGAAGCAATAATGCCGGCAATCACCAAGGCAGCGCCAGCTCGGAGGTCAGTGGCGGTGACTTTGGCACCAGTCAACGGTGTCGGGCCGTTAATAATGGCTGAACGGCCTTCCACTTTGATATTGGCGCCCATGCGCCTGAGTTCATCCACTTGCTTGAAACGGGAACTATAAATGGTGTCCGTGACAATGCTCGTTCCCTCTGCCTGTGTCAGCAACGTGGTCATCGGCTGCTGCAGGTCGGTCGGGAAGCCAGGATGAACCAAGGTTTTAATATCTACAGCCTTAAGCGTGCTTTGGGTGGCATCGACGATAATGTGTTCGTCTGCTTCAATCACTTTGACACCCATTTCACGCAACTTTGAAGAGAGGGCTTCCACATGTTTGGGGATCACCTGATCCACCATCACTTGCCCGCGGCTGGCAGCGGCTGCAATCATGAACGTGCCCGTCTCAATCCGGTCGGGAATAATGCTGTGACGGCAGCCATACAGCCGTTTGACCCCTTCGATGCGGATCACATCAGTTCCGGCCCCTTTAATTTTAGCTCCCATAGAAGACAGCAAGGTGGCCACATCAACGATCTCCGGCTCCTTGGCCGCATTCTCTATAATCGTTTGTCCTTCCGCTTTGACAGCTGCCAGCATGATGTTGATGGTAGCACCTACACTGACCACATCCAAATAGATGCGGGCCCCGCGCAAACGTTCAGCTTCCAAATAAATGGCGCCTTTTTCAGTGCGCACCCTGGCCCCCAAAGCTTCAAAGCCCTTAATATGCTGGTCAATAGGCCGGGGACCCAGATTGCATCCCCCAGGCAGGCCGATTGTGGCCCGCTTGAACCTTCCCAGCATGGCACCCATCAGATAATAGGAAGCGCGCAATTGTTTAACCCGTCCGTTGGTTAACGGAACAGCTTTGATCCGGCTGGTGTCAACAGTTAATTCACCGTCTTGTAAACGGACTTGTCCGCCAATCTCTTTTAATAGCTTAATCAGCATGTGTACATCTCGAATATTGGGCACGTTGTCAATCACTGTTTCCGATTCGGCCAGGATAGTGGCTGGAATCAGTGCAACCGCGCTGTTTTTGGCTCCGCTGATTTGAACTCTGCCTTTTAAGGGAGTACCCCCTTCTATCACGATGTTTTCCATGAAGAATGGTCTCCTTCCTGTGCACTGTCTGAGACTATAACTATAGTATTTACCAAATGAACCCGGTTTAACAGGGTGATCCGGTCACTGCTGGGTTTTTTCCCAGTCTCTTAAAAACTTTTCAATGCCAATATCAGTTAAAGGATGTTGGATCAGTTGCTTAAGCACCTTATAGGGAATCGTGGCAATGTGGGCGCCACGCAAGGCCGCCTCCCGCACATGCTGGGGATGGCGGATCGAAGCAGCGATAATTTCAGTCTGGATATCATGGAGACTAAAAATCTCAGCAATATCGCTAATGAGTTCCATTCCATCATGGCCAATGTCATCTAAGCGGCCCAAAAACGGGGAGACATAGGTGGCACCGGCCCGGGCAGCTAACAGGGCCTGGTTGGCAGAGAAAATAAGCGTCACATTGGTTTTAATCCCTTTTTCCTGAAAGGCGTGCACCGCTTTTAATCCTTCAGCCGTCATGGGCACCTTAATGGTAATTTGGGGGGCAATCCGGGCCAGTTCTTCCCCTTCGGCAATCATGTCCTCCGCTTTCTCGCTAACCACTTCGGCACTGACTGACCCTTTCACCACTGCACATATTTCCTTTAAGCGGGTGTGAAAATCAACCCCTTCCTTAGCCACCAGTGTGGGGTTGGTGGTCACCCCGGCCAAAATCCCTAAGGCATGAGCTTCCTTTATTTCGTCCAAGTTGGCGCTGTCAATAAAGAATTTCATCACTTTGCCCCTCCTGTTATTCTGCTTTTTGACTGGAGCCGAATTCCCGCATCTTTCCTTTGACCGTTTCTTTAATCGTTTCCCTGGCCGGGCCAAGGTATTTGCGCGGATCATACAAGGACGGGTTTTCCTCCAGCACACGGCGCACGGTCTTGGCTGATGCCATTTGATTTTCCGTATTGACATTAATTTTGGCCGTTCCCAATGAAATCGCTTTTTGAATATCTTTCAGCGGAATGCCGGTTCCACCGTGCAGCACAAGGGGAACGCCTGTCAGCTTTTGGATCACTTCCATGCGGTCAAAACCCAATTTGGGCTCCCCTTTGTATGGACCGTGCACGGACCCAAGAGCGGGTGCCAAACAGTCCACCTTCGTTTCGCGCACCAGTCGTTCACATTCTTCAGGAACGGCATACATCGCTTCAGCATCGTCTACGACCAAATCATCTTCCTGACCGCCGATGCGTCCTAATTCTGCCTCAACGGAGACGCCTAAGACATGAGCCACATCCACTACTTTTTTCGTCAAGGCGATATTCTCTTCCAAGGGCAGGTGTGAACCGTCAATCATCACTGAAGTAAAACCGGCGTGAATGGCTTTCACACAATTTTCAAACGAAGACCCGTGATCGAGGTGAATGGCCACTGGAACAGTTACGTTATACTCCTCCATTAAAGCCTTGACCATGTTAACAACCAGCTTAAATCCTCCCATGTAACGGGCAGCACCTTCACTGACACCTAAAATGACGGGAGAGCGCTCTTCCTCAGCCGCTTGCAAAATAGCCTGGGTAAATTCAAGATTATTCAGATTAAACTGTCCAACCGCATATTTCCCCTCAACCGCCTTGTTTAACATTTCTGTCATTGATACCAAAGGCATGGTGTATGTATCCTCCTTAACTGATCTTATTCCTTTTTAATTATACTAGCCTGTTTGGTTCCCAGCAAATGAATCTTTACGAGGTCAAGGACAGCAAGTACTCTCCCACTTTTTTGCGCAACTCGTTAATATCAAAAGGCTTGGCAAAATGGGTCAAGACGCCTAATTGCATAGCTTCCTTGATCATGTCCAGCTCGCCGTAGGCGGTCATCATAATGACCTGAATCGTGCTGTCATATTCTTTAAGGTGTTTCAAAATATCCAAGCCGTTCATCCCCGGGATTTTCATATCTAAAAGCACAAGGTTCGGCCGCTCTTTCCTGGTAATCTCCAGGGCCTGTTGGCCATTGGCCGCTTCAAATGTCAGGTAACCTTCACTTTGAAACACCTCAGATAATAACATCCGAATGCCGTATTGATCATCCACGATTAAGATCTTGGCTTGCGCCATATGGATCCCCACCTTTTCCCAACTGTTCGTTTATTGTAACATTCTCGTTTAAACCGTCATAATCCTTTTTTTTTTCGCCCATTTGTGAGAAAAAGCAGGGGGAAGGGGGAGCGGTGATCTTAATCGTGGATCAAAAGTCCTAATCAAAGCAGTTCTTAAGGCCTGTTCTTTAATCCCTCCGGCAGCATTCCGTTGAAAGACCTTTGGCCAGCTTAAGCCTGGTGCTCCAGGGCGTGTTTGATAAATTCTCTGAACAATGGCTGGGACCGGTTGGGACGGGAAGTAAACTCGGGATGATATTGGCTGGCCACAAACCAAGGATGATCCACCAGCTCAATCACTTCCACCAAACGCCCGTCCGGCGATGTGCCAGAAAATTTAAATCCGTGCTGTTCAAACAGGGAGCGGAATTCATTGTTAAATTCGTAACGGTGGCGATGACGCTCGTAAACCAGCTCCTCCTGGTAGGCTTGATAAGCTTTGCTGTTTTTATGCAACTTGCACGGATAAAGCCCCAGGCGCATCGTTCCGCCCAAATCCTGAATCTCTTTCTGCTCAGGCAGAAGATCAATGACAGGATAGGGGGTATCCGGATTGATTTCAGAGCTGTGGGCCCCCTCTAATCCAAGCACGTGGCGGGCAAATTCCACACAGGCCAGCTGCATCCCTAAGCAGATGCCCAAAAACGGGATGCGCTTTTCCCTGGCATAGCGGATGGCGGCAATTTTGCCGTCAATGCCCCGGTCCCCAAACCCGCCGGGAACCAGAATACCATCCACACTTTGCAGTATTTCTGCTACGTTTTCGGCCGTCACTTCCTCTGAATTGACCCAGCGAATGTTCACTTCGGTATCATTGGCAATCCCCGCATGATTTAAAGCCTCGGCCACAGACAGGTAGGCATCAGGCAGGGTCACATATTTACCGACCAGGGCGATCTCGGTAACGCGGCTTAAGTTCTTAATTTTGGCCACCATTTCTTTCCATTCGGTCATATCGGCTTCTGGTGCATGAAGCCCTAATTTTTGAAGCACGTAATCGTCAAAATGCTGCTCTTGCAATAAAAGGGGGACCTCATATAAAGTGTCCACATCCTGCGCTTCAATGACGGCTTCTTTTTCGATGTCACAAAACAGGGCCAGTTTTTCTTTCATTTCTTCGGACAGCTTATGTTCCGTGCGGCACACAATAATATCCGGCTGGATGCCTATGCTGCGCAACTCTTTCACGCTGTGCTGGGTGGGCTTGGTTTTCAACTCACCAGACGCTTTTAAGTAAGGAATCAGCGTGCAATGAATGTACAGCACGTTTTCGCGGCCGATATCGTTCTTAATCTGCCGGATGGCCTCCAGGAAAGGCAAACTTTCAATATCGCCCACCGTTCCCCCGATCTCCGTAATGACCACATCAGGATTGTCCACTTTTCCGGCCTTAAAGACCCGGTCCTTGATTTCGTTGGTGATGTGGGGAATCACCTGCACCGTGGCACCCAGATAATCTCCCCGGCGCTCTTTGGTGATGACCGAAGAATAAATTTTACCCGTCGTCACATTGCTGTTAGCGTTCAAATTAATATCAATAAAGCGCTCATAATGCCCTAAATCCAGATCCGTTTCAGCCCCATCCTGGGTGACAAACACTTCCCCATGCTGGTAAGGACTCATCGTCCCCGGGTCGACATTAATGTAAGGATCAAACTTTTGAATGGTCACTTTGAGCCCCCGGTTTTTCAATAAGCGGCCCAAAGAGGCTGCCGTAATCCCCTTCCCCAACGATGACACAACTCCGCCTGTGACAAAGATGTATTTTGTCATGCGTGATCCTCCTTTTTCTCTTTCCTAGTGTAACTGATGTGGGGAGTCTTAAACCTCTTGTCTTCAACCTCTTGTGTATAAGAAAAAGGCACCCCTTTGTAGGGGCGCCTTAAGCTCTGAGCTATTGGCTTCCTTCATGCTCTTAAGCATGAAGGCGAACATGGTCTGTTCAAGTTTTGGCCCAGCACATATGTTACTCCTTCAGCACAAAGATGTCAAGTTTTGAAATAGGCTTCTTCTACCGCATGCTTACCGGCAGGCCTTGAGAATCTTATTGAAGATCTCATTTAATATTGTCATCATCCAGGTCATCAAACGGGGGAAACTCATCATCCAGTTCATCATCCAGCGGTTCATCCAGATCGGTGTCCAAACCGTCTTCCAGGTCTTCATCGTAAAGTTCTTCGTCGTCCAGTACGTCATCCTCTAATTCGTCAGCCAGGTCATCATCATAGTAATCATCGTCCGGATCATGCTTTTTCTTTTTCTTCTTAGACTCGGCCACCACAGGTTCATCCGTCTGTTCGACGGGATACCAGCTGCGCAAGCCCCACAGGTTGTCCCCCACGGGCATGAAGCGGCCATCTACATTAATCTCCGTATACAGCCGGGCGATCAAGGTTTTTCTTTGCTCATCTGCAATGCCCTTCAGGTCCATCACTTCTTTAAACAAAGTATCAAAAGGTTTGGGCTCTTTGGCTTCTTTAAGGAGATGGTAAACAAGATCGACCATTGACATTTCCTGGATGGTCAGTTGATCGAGTTCCTTGAGCGCACTCAATCCTAGCACTTCCCTTCTTCAGTCTCTGGTATGCACTGTCAGTGATGATTCTATCACTACATTATAGACTGAATAAAGGATTTTATGCCACACCCTTTTCGGAGGATTTACATATTGCGGCGGTATTGTCCGCCCACTTCATATAACGCTTGCGTGATTTGCCCCAGACTGGCCACCCGGACGGTATTCATCAGCTCGGCAAAGATGTTGCCTCCGGAACGGGCAGTTTCCTTCAGGCGCTCCAGCGCTTGGGGCGCCTTGTCTTTATTTCTCTCCTGGAAAGCGCGGAGGTTGGCGATTTGCTGGTCTTTCTCTTCCTTGGTCGCCCGGGCCAGCTCCAGATTAAATTCTTCTTCTGCTTGTTTGTTCGGATTGAGGAAGGTGTTCACCCCGATGATGGGCAGCTCGCCGGAATGCTTCTTCTGCTCGTAATAGAGAGATTCTTCCTGGATTTTACTGCGCTGATACTGTGTTTCCATGGCCCCCAGCACTCCGCCCCGGTCGCTGATCCGCTTCAGTTCCATCAAAACGGCCTCTTCCACCAGGTCAGTCAGCTCTTCGATAATAAACGATCCTTGCAGCGGGTTTTCGTTTTTGGCCAAGCCCAGTTCTTTATTGATAATCAGCTGAATGGCCATGGCCCGGCGCACCGATTGTTCGGTCGGTGTGGTGATCGCTTCGTCATAGGCATTGGTATGCAAGGAGTTACAATTGTCGTAAATGGCCATCAAGGCTTGCAAGGTGGTGCGGATGTCATTAAAGTCAATCTCCATGGCGTGCAAGGACCGGCCTGAGGTCTGAATGTGATACTTCAGTTTCTGGCTCCGTTCGTTAGCCCCGTACTTGTACTTCATCACGACAGACCAGATGCGGCGGGCCACCCGGCCGATCACCGTATATTCCGGATCAAGGCCGTTGCTGAAGAAGAACGACAAATTGGGTGCAAAATCATCAATGTGCATGCCCCGGCTGAGATAGTACTCCACATAGGTGAAACCGTTGGCCAGGGTAAAGGCCAGTTGGGTGATGGGGTTGGCTCCCGCTTCAGCAATATGGTAGCCGGAAATGCTGACCGAATAGTAGTTGCGCACCTTGTGCTTAATAAAGTACTCCTGAATGTCGCCCATCATGCGCAAAGCAAAATCGGTGGAGAAAATGCAGGTGTTTTGCCCCTGGTCTTCTTTCAGGATATCGGCCTGCACCGTGCCGCGCACCGTCTGCAAGGTGTAAGCTTTGATTTGCTCCCGTTCCTCTGGGGTTGGTTCGCGGCCTTCACGTTCCTTAAATTTGTCGATCTGCTGGTCGATGGCCGTATTAAAGAACATGGCCAGGATAATGGGCGCCGGACCATTGATGGTCATGGAGACACTGGTGTTAGGGGCGCACAGGTCAAAGCCGGCATACAGCTTTTTCATATCGTCCAAGGTGCAGACACTGACCCCGCTTTCCCCTATTTTGCCGTAGATGTCCGGCCGCTCATCGGGATCATGGCCATACAAGGTGACGCTGTCAAAGGCAGTAGACAAACGTTTCGCTTCACTGTCTTTGGACAGGTAGTGGAAGCGGCGGTTGGTCCGCTCTGGCGTCCCCTCTCCGGCAAACATGCGCGTCGGATCTTCCCCTTTGCGTTTGAAGGGGAATACCCCGGCTGTAAACGGGAAGCGGCCCGGGACGTTTTCCTTCAGCAGCCATTTGACAATGTCTCCCCAATCTTCATAGCGGGGCAGGGCGACCTTGGGAATCTTGGTCCCAGCCAGAGAAGTGGTGTACAATTCCGTCACAATTTCTTTGTCACGCACCTTGACCACATGCTGATCCTGCTTGTAAGTTTCTTTCAGTTCCGGCCACTTCTCCAGCTGTTTTCTCACTTCAGGATCCAGCTTGTTTTTATAGTGCTCTTTCAGCTCTTCCAGCTGGTTGAGAACAGCTTCAACCGATGCTGAGTCCTGTTTTTGCTGATTCTTAGCGTCCATTTCCTCTGTGTCCAAGGCATCGGCCGTATCAGCATCCTGTCTGTGCAGGGCTTCCCGCAGCGCTTGTTGAGCCCCTTCCAGCTGATACCATTTGCGGGCCAGCTGGGCCTGCTCTTCCACAAACTTGCGGTATTCTTTCACGGTCTGCACGATTTCAGCCAGATAGTGTGTCCGCTCCGGGGGAATGATTTGGTTTTTGTTGACCAAGTCACCTTCGGTGGCAATGGTGACCGGCCAATCCAATCCCATCTTTTCGTTAATTTTGCGAATCAAGGCCGCAAACAACCGGTTGGTGCCCGGATCCTGGAACTGGCTGGCGACCGTGCCGTATACCGGCAGTTCTTCATCCGGCGTGTTAAACAACTGGTGGTTGCGCTTATATTGCTTGTGCACCTCCCGCAAAGCATCTTCTGATCCTTTGCGGTCAAATTTGTTAATGGCGATCAAGTCAGCATAATCCAGCATTTCGATTTTTTCCAGCTGGCTGGGTGCACCAAATTCACTGGTCATCACGTACATGGACAAATCACACACATTGGTGATTTCCGCATCGCCCTGCCCGATGCCGCTTGTTTCCACAATAATGAGGTCAAATCCGGCGGCTTTGACGACTTCAACCGCTTCATGGACAGCCTCGCTTAACTCTGTGCGGGAGGAGCGGGTAGCCAGACTGCGCATATAGACCCGCGGATTATAGATGGCATTCATGCGGATGCGGTCTCCCAGCAGCGCTCCGCCCGTTTTTTGTTTGGAAGGATCGACGGAAATAATCGCCACTGTTTTGTCCTCATACTCATTGAGGAAACGGCGGACCAACTCATCGGTTAAGGAGCTTTTGCCCGCACCGCCTGTACCGGTAATCCCCAGCACAGGTGCGCGCCGGTTCGCTTCCGCTTTGGACTTGATGGCCCTAAACAGCCGGCGGGTCTTTTCATCCACAGGTTCAAGCTGTACGCCCCCCGAGGCAATGGTGACCCGTTCCCGCTGTCCTATGGTCTCGTAAGCATTTTCTGCCAAGGTAATCAAGCGGGCGATCAGCTGCGTCTCTTTGACGCTCAGCTTTTCGACAGCGTGTTCATCTAAGGGGAGGTTGCCAACGTCCAGCGGTGAAAAATCAGCAGCTTCCATCACCTTGTTAATCATGCCTTGCAGGCCAAGCTGCCGCCCGTCTTCAGGGGAAAAGATCCGTGTAATCCCATAGTCGTGCAATTCTTTAATTTCGGGCGGAGTAATAACCCCGCCGCCCCCGCCAAAAATTTTAATATGACCGGCTCCCCGCTCATTTAACAGGTCATACATATACTTAAAATACTCCATATGGCCGCCCTGATAGGAACTGACGCAAATGCCCTGTACATCCTCCTGAATGGCGGCATCGACGACCTCATCAACGGACCGGTTGTGTCCAAGATGGATCACTTCTGTGCCAGATGCTTGCAAAATGCGGCGCATCACATTAATGGCGGCATCATGTCCGTCAAACAAACTGGAAGCGGTTACAAAGCGGAGTTTATGTTTAGCTTGATACACGTTGTGCCCGCTCATGCTGCTCAACCTCCCTCTAGAAATGTTGATCTATCAAGGCTTTTCGGCCTCTCAGGGGTGTCCAAAAAATATTTTTCGACAAAATCCCTTACATCCTTTTTCAGTTTTGTGGATATCTTACAGACCTAGGGTGCGC
>NZ_BMKZ01000020.1 GCF_014644735.1 Caldalkalibacillus thermarum
TGGTACGATAGACATGAAAAACATCCTTTCCTTGGTAGATGTTGGTTTAGGCAACTTCATTTTACCAAAGGATTGGGTGTTTTTCGCGTTTTTTGGCCAAATTCCCCAGTTAAATCAAGGGATTCTCGTGTTTTTCAAGGTGCGAAAGTTGAGTTATAGAAAAGTCTATACTTGGTCGGAGACAAGGAGAAGACCAAAAGAACCACTCTGTTTACAAGGAGTGTGTTTTTTGGTCTTCTTTTTGTTTGCTGCAAGGCGTAAAATGTAAGCGTTGTAATCCGGATGCAAATCAAACCCGAGGGAGGCGATGGGATGTCTGCGTTTATTGGTGAATTGGTAGGAACCATGATCTTGATTATCTTTGGAGGAGGTGTGGTTGCTGGTGTAGTCCTTAACAAATCTAAAGCACAAAATAGCGGCTGGATTGTGATTACGTTAGGGTGGGGACTGGCTGTGGCGATCGCTGTCTATGCTGTTGAAGGGATTAGCGGAGCCCACATCAATCCTGCTGTTACCATTGGTCTGGCTGCGGTAGGGGAGTTTCCTTGGTCACAAGTTCCTCTCTATGTGATCGCCCAATTCCTTGGTGCTTTTCTGGGAGCTGTGATTGTTTGGTTACATTATTATCCGCACTGGAGATCAACCCAAGATAAAGGGGCTAAACTCGCAGTGTTTTCAACTGATCCGGCTATTAAACATACACCCTCTAATCTTATCAGTGAAATAATTGGTACGTTTACCCTTCTCTTTTGTTTATTGGCCATAGGCGCCAACCAATTTACGGAGGGTTTAAATCCCTTGATTGTTGGTTTTCTTATTGTTGCAATTGGTTTGTCACTTGGGGGAACCACCGGATATGCCATTAATCCTGCTCGTGATTTAGGGCCCAGAATCGCCCATTTCCTGCTTCCTATTCCCGGTAAGGGTGATTCAAATTGGGGGTATGCCTGGATCCCTGTCATTGGTCCGCTTATTGGCGGGGTTTTGGGGGCCTATTTTTATAAATTGGTTTTTGAAAACGGTTCTAGTGGAGCAGTGATTGGCTTTGTTGCAGCCTTGACCATCTTAGCTTTGTTTGTCCGGCTGCGCTCCTCTTCCGTTGGCGATGAAGAAAAAAGATGCATGGACTCTCGTCCTAATTAGGGGATGATGAAAAGGAAGCTTTAGCCTTTATTGAAGCCTTTCTTCAAATAGGTTAAGAATTATTTTCTAGTTACAAAACAAGGAGTGAGCAAAATGGATAAAAAGTATATCTTAGCCCTTGATCAAGGGACCACCAGTTCCCGGGCCATTCTGTTTGACAAGCAAGGTCAAATTGTGGGCATCGCCCAGAAAGAATTTGAACAAATTTACCCCCAACCGGGTTGGGTGGAGCATGATCCCATGGAAATCTGGGGCACACAGAGCGGGGTAGCCAGAGAGGTACTGGAGCGTACGGGGATTAAACCTCAAGAGGTGGCTGCCATTGGCATTACCAATCAAAGGGAAACCACGGTGGTGTGGGATAAACAAACCGGCAAACCCATTTATAACGCCATTGTCTGGCAAGACCGGCGCACGGCTGATATCTGTGATGAACTGAAACAAAAAGGGTTGGAAGAATACATTAAAGAAAATACAGGCCTTGTTATTGATGCCTATTTCTCTGGAACAAAAGTGAAGTGGATTCTGGATCATGTGGAGGGGGCGAGAGAGAAAGCTGAGGCGGGAGAGCTCCTCTTTGGCACCATCGATTCCTGGCTGATTTGGAAACTGACCGGAGGCCGGGCCCATGTGACCGATTATTCCAACGCTTCCCGCACCATGTTGTATAACATTAAAGAGTTGGCTTGGGATGAGCGGTTGCTTAAGGAGCTGGATATTCCGTCTTCTGTTTTGCCGGAGGTGAAGCCGTCCAGCCATGTGTATGGCGTGACTGACCCGTCTACGTTTGGTGGAGCCCAGATTCCCATTGCTGGAGTAGCGGGGGACCAGCAGGCAGCATTGTTTGGCCAAACCTGCTTTGAAGAGGGGATGGCCAAAAACACCTACGGCACAGGATGCTTTCTGCTGATGAACACCGGTGAATCTCCTGTCATTTCCCAATCGGGATTGTTAACGACCATTGCCTGGGGCATTGACGGGAAAGTGGAGTATGCTTTAGAGGGCAGTATTTTCATTGCTGGCGCCGCGGTCCAATGGTTGCGGGACGGACTTAAACTTATTGACTCGGCGCCAGATTCAGAGTACTATGCCACTAAAGTGGACGACACGGGCGGGGTGTATGTGGTGCCAGCCTTTGCCGGACTGGGTGCCCCCTATTGGGACATGTACGCCAGAGGGGCCATATTCGGCTTAACCAGGGGGACGCGCAAAGAACACATTATCCGGGCCACGTTGGAATCGTTGGCCTACCAAACCAAAGATGTCTTGGATGCCATGCAAAAAGATGCCGACTTAAAGTTGAAGACTCTTAAAGTGGACGGCGGTGCAGTGACCAATAACTTCCTGATGCAGTTTCAGGCCGATATATTGGGCGTCAATGTAGAGCGGCCAAAAGTCACCGAAACAACCGCGTTGGGAGCAGCTTATCTAGCCGGCCTTGAAGTTGGTTTTTGGAACAAAGATGAAATTATACACAATGCCCAATTGGATACGACGTTTCAACCCCATATGTCCGCTGAGAAAAGAGACACGCTGTATAAAAAGTGGCAAAAGGCGGTTAAGCGTACCATGAACTGGGAAAAATATGAGGAATAGGGTGAAATGAGAAAAATGCCTCCCTGTACAGGGGGGCATCGGACTGTAAAGGAGGATGGACGTGAATTCTCCTATTGTGGATATGGTTCAATCACAAGTGATTGCCGCCATTCATAAACCGGAGTTGATTGATGAAGCAGTTGGCAGCAAGGCCAACATCGCTTTTCTCTTAACCGGTGATCTGCTTGCGATCAAGGACTATGTGCACCGGTTGAAATCGGCAGGAATGTCAGTTTTTATTCATTTTGATTTTATCGAAGGGCTGTCCAATCACAAAAGTGCCATCCAATATGCGGCCAGAGAATGGCAACCAGATGGCATCATTACCACCCGCAACCAGTTGATCAAAGCGGCCAAAGAAGAGGGACTGCTGACCATCCAGCGCATTTTTCTGATTGACTCCAGTGCTTTGAAGCGGGGGATTGAACTGGTCCGGTCCTGCGGGCCGGATGCGATTGAGGTCCTGCCTGGGCTGATGCCCCGAGTGATTTATGAGTTAACAGAAGAGCTCCCCATTCCCTTAATTGCAGGTGGCCTGATCAAGCACAAGGAAGAAATCTTGGAAGCCTTGCGGGCCGGGGCGCTAGCCACCTCTGTGGGGGATCCTAAGTTATGGCACTTAGACCTCTAGATAACTGCTCTCTATACCCTCCCGCCCTGATCAGAAACAACAGGGCATCCGTGAATTTTACTGTAATTCCTGTTAAACTAAAAGTATCTTAATCTTGATGTTGAACTTGAAGTTGAAGCGGGGTGTCCAGCGTGGCTTTTGATCCACATTTCTCAGGCCTTTCTCCACGATTCGTAGATCAGTTAAAAACCTATTGTGCGGCTAACAAAAAGGTGAAAAAAGTTATTCTATTTGGTTCCCGGGCCAGAGGTGAACATCGCCAAACCTCCGATATAGATTTAGCAATAGAAACTGATCAAGCTTCTCACAGTCAGCAAAATTTGATTGAGGACGCCATACGTGAAATCCCAACACCCCTAAAAGTTGATGTTTTGTTTATAGACCGGTTGGAAAATGAAGATTTGATAGGGGATATTATGCGGGAGGGAGTGGTGATCTATGACCAGGGAGAGACTTCACCGCAAACTTGAGGAATATAGACGAGCCTGTAAAAGATTAGAAGAAGCTATTAACCTTCCGCTAGATCATGATATTGTTTATGATGGGGTCATACAACGGTTTGAATTCACATTTGAATTAAGCTGGAAACTGATGAAAATGTTCTTGGAGTATGCTGGAGTCACTGAAATCCGGAGTCCCAGAGCAGCTATACAGGAAGCATATGCTTATGGCTTGATCGAACAAGGAGAACAATGGATAGCAATGATGATCGATCGGAATAAAACATCGCACATCTACGATGAGAAGGAAGCAAGGTTGATCTATGATAAAGTTAAGAATAAATATTATAAACTTTTTAATCAGCTTAGGAAACGGATGGAGAAGGAAATGGAGATCGAACAATAAGCAAGCCTCTGAATCTATCCTGGAATTACTGATTCATTCATTAATGTTTTTATGATATAATGAACTCAAGAAGTGCATAGCACAGGTCAGAGAACTGGAGTAGACCGCACAAAATCACTACATACTATGTAGTGTAGTGGTTTTTGCGGTCTTTTTTAATTGTCGACAAGAAAAACAGAAAGGTGATCAAGCATGGGCAAAGAGAAACTGGCTTTTTCCAGAGACAACCGCACCACTATGTTGGAGCGCATGGCTGGAGAACCGTTAGACCTTTTAGTCATCGGCGGGGGAATTACCGGTTGTGGCATTGCCTTGGATGCAACTTTACGTGGACTTAGAGTAGGGCTTATCGAGATGCAGGATTTTGCGGCAGGCACCAGCAGCCGTTCTACCAAACTGATCCACGGCGGCTTGCGTTACTTAAAGCAGGGGGAGATCGGCCTGGTCCGGGAAGTGGGGCGGGAGAGAGCCATTTTGTATCGCAATGCGCCCCATGTTGTGATTCCGGAGCCGATGCTGTTGCCCCTGGTGGAGGGCGGGACATACGGCCGTTTGGCTACCTCTTTTGGTTTGTGGCTGTATGACAGATTGGCCGGGGTGGAGAAAAGTGAACGGAGAGTGATGTTAAATAAGGAAGAGACCTTGGCACGGGAGCCGTTGTTGAAGAAAGACGGCCTGAAGGGCAGCGGCTTATATGTGGAGTACCGTACCGATGATGCCCGCCTGACTCTGGAAGTGATTAAGAGCGCCGTGGAACAGGGAGCGCTGGCGGTTAACTATGCTGAGGCCACAGAGTTTATATATGACCAAGGCAAACTCATCGGCGTGGCAGTCACGGACCGGGTGGAACAAAGGGAATATGCCATCTATGCTGCCAAAATTGTCAATGCCACAGGCCCATGGGTGGATCAGCTCCGCCGAAAAGACAACTCTCTCAAGGGGAAACGTCTGCATTTGACCAAAGGGGTGCATATCGTGGTTGACCAAAGCCGCTTCCCTTTGCGTCAAGCGGTATACTTTGATGTGCCTGACGGTCGCATGGTGTTTGCGATTCCCCGGGATGGCAAGACCTATATCGGCACGACGGACACCGATTATCAAGGGGACTTGGCCCATCCGCCCGTTGACGAGGAAGACATCACCTACCTGCTGGAGGCGGCAAATGCCATGTTTCCCACCATCGGGCTTACCAGGGACGATGTGGAATCCCATTGGGCCGGACTCAGACCACTCATACATGAAGATGGCAAATCTCCGTCGGAGTTGTCCCGCAAGGACGAAATCTTCCGCTCCGAATCCGGCCTTATCACCATTGCGGGAGGCAAACTGACCGGGTTTCGCAAAATGGCGGAACGGGTCGTTGACTTGGTTGTCCGGGAACTGGAGCAAGAAACAGGGCGCACGTTTCTTCCTTGTCAAACGGCCACACAAGTGTTGTCCGGTGGCCAGGTAGGGGGACCGGAAGGATGGCCCGGCTTTGTTCAAAAGCACGTGCAGGAGCTAGCCGCACTTAATGTAGAAAAAGAGCAGGCCGAGAAGCTTGTACGTCGTTACGGCAGTAACATTAGGCATATTATCGGCTATTTGAAGCGTATGGGGGTTCAAGAGCCAGAAGTCGTGGTGTTAGATCCGGCAGAAGGGAAGCAGAAAATTGACCCAGTGCTTAAAGCCGAATTATGCTACTGCGTGCAACACGAAATGACGGTCTATGCTGAGGATTATCTGATCCGGCGCACAGGAGCTGCTTATTTCGATAAAGATACCTATGTTGCCCTTTATCCCGTAGTTAATGAATTGCTGAACTCGCCATCTCTTTCTTGCCAAGTCATAAGCTAGTAAGCGGGCCCAGTATCAAGGCCCGCTTATTTTACAGATGAAAACTTTAATCTGTGGTCATGGTGCCGCTTGCTGAACCTGTCTTCCCTGTGAACACAATAGAGAGGATATGAAATATTATGGCGAAAAAACAAATAATCTAACGAAAATGTTTGAAGAATGTCGGTCTTGACAAAATTAACCGGAAAAAAACGCTTGCAAAATGACTAACTATCCATTATAGTTGTTTATGTCAAATGTACACAAAATTAAAAACAAGATTAGGGGGTAATTGAATGAAATTTAATCGCAAATGGCTGTGGCTTGCTGTCCTGGTCCTCACTGTAGGGACGGTGTTGGCTGCCTGTGGCGGCGGTGAAGAGCCCGCTCCTGAAGATACGGAGGGACAGGGAGAAGGGCAAGCCGCTGAAACTCCCGCAGCCGGTGGGGATTTGAAAATTGCAGTGATGTCTGATGCTGTGTCTTTGGACCCGCATGGATCCAATGACAACCCATCTAGTAATGTAACTAGCCAAATCTATGAAACGTTGTTCGTCCGGGACAAAAACGGGGAAATTCAACCCTGGCTTGCTGAAAGCTATGAACAAGTAGATGACGTGACCTGGCATTTTAAATTGCGTGAAGGCATCACTTTCAGCGACGGCACTCCGTTTAATGCCGAAGCGGTAAAAGTCAACCTGGAGCGTATCCTTGACCCTGAATTGGGTTCTCCGCGTGCCTTCATTTTCGACGGCTGGCTGGAAGAAGTCAATGTGCTCGATGAGTACACTGTTGAAATCAAAACCGCCTATCCATTCTCTCCGATTCTGGCTCACTTTACCCACTCTGCCGGACAAATGATCAGCCCGGCTGCTATTGAGGCTGAGCAAAACGGGGAAACAACGATTGCTACTAACCCGGTTGGCACAGGTCCGTTTGTGCTGGAAAGATGGGAATCTGGCCAGGAAATCGTCTTAAAGCGTAATGAGAACTATTGGGGTGAGCCGCCTAAAGTGGACACGGTGACCTTTACCGTTGTGCCAGAAGATTCCACCCGTCTGGCTATGCTGGAAACTGGAGAGGTGCATATTGTTGAGCCTGTACAGCCCAATGATGTGGCTCGGGTGGAAAGTTCTTCCAATATGGAACTTTATCGGACTGACAGTGTCAGCTTAACCTACATCAGCTTTAATACTCAAAAGGAACCATTCAACGACGTGCGCGTGCGTCAAGCCATCTCTATGGCCATTAACAAAGAAGAAATCATCGAAGGCGTCGTTAATGGTATTGGTATTCCTGCTGCTGGCCCGTTGGCTCCCACTGTCTTCGGCTATCATGAAGGGTTAGAGCAGCTTGAGTATAACCCTGAAAAAGCAAAAGAGCTGTTGGCTGAAGCTGGCTATCCAGACGGATTTAAAACCACGATTTGGACCAACGATAACCAAATCAGGGTAGACATCGCTGAAGTTGTTCAAGCCCAATTGAAAGAAGTTGGCATTGAAGTGGACATTGAGGTGCTGGAATGGGGCGCTTACCTGGAAAAAACGGCTAACGGTGAACATGACATGTTTATCCTTGGCTGGGTCACTGTAACAGCTGATGCTGACTACGGCACCTATGCCTTGTTCCACAGCAACAACCACGGGGATCCTGGTAACCGATCCTTCTATACCAATGAAGAAGTAGATGCGATGCTTGATCAAGCCCGCCAGGAAACGGATGAGGCTACCCGCTTAGAGCTGTATAAACAAATTCAGGAGTACCTGGTTGATGAAGCCCCGATGATCTACCTCTATCATCCAGAATATCTGATCGGCTTATCACCCAAGGTGAACGGCTTCTGGTATTCTCCTGATGGCATTATGCATCTGAGAGAAGTATCTATTGAAGAATAATGGTTAGACAAGTGGATAGCACACAGGTGTAAACCCACTATTGTAGAGATAAAAAGGGTTGTATCTTGTCCAAGTGCAACCCTTTTTATCATGTGTTTTTATCATGTATACTAGGATTTCGAGCGTCAAATGTGATGAAGAAAGGGTGAACACACATGACTCAACCAGATGCCAGTCAGACAAACAGCACAGCAGCCCCAGGCCCTACTTCTCCCCCTAAAGTTGGACAAACTCCCTTTAAAAACTGGAAACTCTTCTACAAAAAGCTGAGCAAAAATAAAGCGGCCATGGCTGGCGGCATATTAATTGTCATTTTAGTTATTATTGCCTTATTCCCGTCATTGTTTGCCACCCATGACCCTTTGGCTCAAAATTTGCAAAATAAGTTGGCCAAACCTTCCTCAGAGCATTGGCTGGGTACTGATCACCTGGGCCGGGATATTTACAGCCGGATTATTTATGGCACCCAAATTACCTTGTACGTGGGCTTTGTTTCTGTGCTGATCGGCGCCTTTTTCGGTGTCCTTCTAGGCATTATTTCCGGATATTATGGTGGCTGGATTGACGCATTGATTATGCGAATCATGGATGTTTTGCTGGCTTTTCCAGGCATCCTTTTGGCGTTGGCCATTGTCAGTGCACTAGGGCCCGATATGATCAACGTCATTATTGCTGTGGCCATTTTTGCAGTGCCCACTTTTGCCCGTATTGTCCGGGGCTCCACATTGGCCGTGCGCAAGATGGAGTACATTGAGGCCATCCGTGCGCTGGGAGCAAGGGATGGGAAAATTATTTTTCAACATATTTTGCCCAATGTCATGTCGCCGATCATCGTTCAAGGGACTCTGTATATTGCCTCAGCCATTTTGATTGCCAGCGGTTTGTCTTTCCTTGGATTGGGAGCCCAGCCACCCACACCTGAATGGGGAGCCATGCTGGCCGGCGGAAGAAACTATATTTGGGATGCCCCCCATGTCTCCCTGTACCCGGGAATTGCCATAGTTGTTAGTGTGCTGGCCTTTAACTTGTTAGGCGATGGCTTGAGAGATGCCCTTGATCCCAGAATGAAAAACTAGATGACGAGGTGTACACAATGTTAGTCTATATTGTCCGCAGGATCCTGCAAACCATTCCGGTTTTGATGGGCGTTGTGTTGGTGGTTTTGCTCTTGATGCATCTCATTCCGGGCGACCCCGCTCAGATTATTGCCGGGGAAAGTGCTTCTCCAGAGCGGGTAGAGCAGATGAGGGAGCGTTTGGGCTTAAATGACCCCTTACACATTCAATACCTGAAATATTTAGGTAATGCCGTTCGGGGGGATTTGGGTGAATCCATCCGTTCCGGTCGTCCCGTGACTGAGGAAATTTTTAACTCACGGTTCAGAACCACGGTTGAACTGGCTGTTATCGGTACGCTGCTCAGCATTTTTATCGGTCTTATTGCTGGTATTATCTCAGCTGTTAAACGTTATTCAGTATGGGATGTCAGCGTTATGCTCATCGCCTTATTTGGATTATCCATGCCTAACTTCTGGCTGGGAATTATGCTCATTCTTTGGTTTAGTGTGAATCTGGGCTGGTTCCCTGTTGCTGGATGGGGGACATGGCAGCATATGGTCTTACCCGCCATTACCCTGGGAACGGCTGGTGCGGCTATAATTGCCCGTATGACCCGTTCCAGTATGCTAGAAGTGATCAACCAGGATTATATTCGTACGGCCCGGGCCAAAGGGGTAAAAGAGGCGGTTGTGATTTATAAACACGCTTTGCGCAATGCCCTTATTCCGGTCGTAACCGTTGTTGGCTTGCAGTTTGGTTCCCTGTTGGGAGGAGCAGTGTTAACCGAGGTCGTGTTTGCCATTAATGGTATGGGGCGTCTCATCGTAGATGCAATCTATGCCCGGGACTTTCCAGTTGTTCAAGGTACAGTTCTGGTTGCTTCCGTGTTGTTTGTTTTGGTCAACCTGCTGGTGGACATATCCTACCGACTGCTTAATAAACGGGTGGAATTGAACTAGGAAGGACGGTGAACAGGGATGGGCGTCAAAAGCGGAACCCCCATTCTGGAAGTGAAAAATCTCAAGACCTCTTTTTTTACTGAGGAAGGAGAAGTGAAAGCGGTCGACGGGGTCAGCTTCTCAATAGAAAAAGGAAAAACATTGGGGATCGTCGGGGAATCGGGATGTGGTAAGAGTATTACCTCTTTGTCCATTATGCGCCTCTTGCCCCAGCCGGCAGGTAAAATTGTAGGTGGAGAAATCTGGTTTAAAGGAGAAAATCTGCTGGAGAAATCGGATAAGGAATTCCGTCACATTCGTGGAAAGCATATCTCCATGATCTTTCAGGAGCCAATGACCTCCCTTAATCCTGTGTTTACCGTGGGAGACCAGATTGCTGAGACGATCCGTATCCACGAAAAGAAAAGCAAAAAAGAGGCCTGGGAGAAAGCGGTCGAGATGCTGAAGCTGGTGGGCATCCCTTCTCCAGAAAAACGGGCCAGGCAATATCCCTTTGAATTGTCCGGGGGGATGCGCCAGCGGGTGATGATTGCCATCGCCTTGGCTTGCAGCCCGGAGCTTTTGATCGCGGATGAGCCCACCACGGCACTGGACGTCACCATTCAGGCGCAAATCCTGGAGCTGATAAAAAAGCTGCAGGAAGAGCTGGGAACGACCATTATCATGATTACCCATGACCTTGGGGTTGTGGCCGAGATGTGCGATAAAGTGGCTGTTATGTACGCGGGTAAAGTGGTGGAGTATGCGGATGTCTACACCCTGTTTGAAAATCCGAAACATCCGTACACTATGGGTTTGTTAGAGTCACTGCCCCGCCATGACGAAGACCAGGAAGAGCTGGCCGTCATCAAAGGCTCAGTGCCGAGTCCGTTTAACATGCCCAAGGGCTGCCGTTTTGCACCCCGCTGTCCCCATGCCAAACCGATGTGTTTCGATCATCTGCCCGAACTTCAAACCATGGAGGACGGCAACCAGGTTCGCTGCTGGATCTATACGGACAAGTGGGATGAACAGAAGGAGGTGGCCACAAAATGAGTAAAGCCCCGCTGCTTCAAGTGGAGAATCTGAAACAATATTTCCCGATTAAAGGTGGTATATTCGGACGCACCATTAATTACGTCAAAGCGGTGGATGATATCAGCTTCCACGTCAATGAGGGTGAAACGGTCAGTGTCGTTGGCGAATCGGGGTGCGGCAAATCAACTACGGGGCGTGCCATCCTCCGTTTGGAAGAGCCCACCGCAGGGAGAGTGATTTTTCAAGGACAAGATTTGCTTAAATTAAGCAAGACGGAGATGCGTAAAAAACGCAAGGATTTGCAGATCATTTTCCAAGACCCATTTGCTTCCCTTAACCCAAGGCAGACAGTGCGTCAAATTTTGGAAGAAGCTTTGGCTATTCAAAATGTGGTCCCGCGCAACCAGCGGCGCCAGCGTGTCATTGAGTTACTGGAAATGGTAGGCTTAAATGCAGATCAGGCCGACCGTTATCCCCATGAATTTAGCGGTGGCCAGAGACAACGAATCGGCATTGCCCGCGCCTTGTCTGTTGAACCCAAACTGGTGATCTGTGATGAAGCTGTCTCGGCCTTGGACGTGTCCGTTCAGGCTCAGGTGCTCAATCTGTTAAAAAAATTGCAGCGTGAATTTAATTTGACCTATCTGTTTATTTCCCATGATATGGGTGTAGTCCGTCATATCTCAGACCGGATTATTGTGATGTACCTGGGTAAAATCGTAGAAATGGGAGATAAGCAATCACTCTTTGAAAACCCGCAGCATCCCTATACCCGGGCGCTGTTATCTGCCATTCCGGTGGCTGATCCGAGACGGAAGAAAGAGCGGATCATTCTTAAGGGCGATGTGCCCTCACCGATTGATCCCCCTCAAGGCTGCCGCTTCCACACCCGCTGTCCCTTTGTGATGGACCGCTGTAAAACGGAGGCGCCGCCGATGCATAAACTGGGCCCGCAGCATGAGGCTGCCTGTCATCTGCTGGAGGAAGGCCCGGTCGATTACAGCCAATTGCTGAAAGAGATCAAGATTTCCTAACCTGTGCTCATCTCAAGGGATGTTAAGTATCTCAAGGGATGTTAAGTAATGATATGATAGATCATGACAATGATCAACGGCCGCAGTTCCGTTGCTATACGGAGTTGCGGCTTATTTTTCACTTTACAGTTGATGACTTGTCAAGCTGGGAAAAATAAGAAACAATAAGGATAGTACTGAAGGGAAAGGTTGGTAGAGCATGCGTCCTCTTTTGCAAGTCGAGCACGTCACAGGCGGGTATACGGCAACGAAACCCGTCATACATGACATCAGTTTTGACATTAATGCAGGAGAAATTGTCTCGCTTATTGGACTGAACGGTGCCGGAAAAAGCACCACCATTAAGCATATCCTGGGACTTCTCTCGCCTCATGAGGGCTCCATTATGATTGATGGCTGTAGCTTCAAGGATGATCCAGACCGTTACCGCTCTTTGTACAGCTATATCCCTGAATCCCCTGTTTATTATGAGGAACTGAACTTGTGGGAACATCTGGAACTGGCGGCGATGGCGTATGGCCTGGACCGGTTGACCTTTGAAAAGCGGGCTGAACATTTATTGCAAGAGTTTCGCATGGAGAAAAAGAAGCATCAATTTCCCGCTCAGTTCTCCAAGGGGATGAAACAAAAGTTGATGATTATGATGGCCTTTCTGGTACAACCCAAACTGTATATTGTGGACGAGCCTCTCCTGGGGCTTGACCCGCTGGGCATCCGCTCTTTGCTGGAATGGCTGGTGGCTTGCAAGGAAAAAGGGGCGGGGATTTTAATGTCGACCCATATTTTAGCCACCGCTGAACGTTACTGTGACCGTTTTGTCATTATCCATGAGGGGCGCATCCGTGCCAAGGGCACCCTTGAGGAATTGCGCCAGATGAGCGGGATGCCTGCAGCCAGCCTGGATGATATTTATCTTACACTGACTGAGGTTGATGAAAGATGAAGAAAGCAGTCACTCAAGCTTCAAAACGTACCAGTACTGCCTCTGGTGCTGACCAGAACGAGCGCATGTTTCTGGATGTGGAGCAATTAGCCAGGAATCGGATTCAAGAATTTGTGACCGAAGCGGTTCGTTATTGGCAGCTGATTGCCTCGAGCGGTTTGCTGTTTACTGTGGTCGTGCTCTTAATTATCGGCATGATTTATTATGATCAGATTGTAGCTTGGATCCCGGACTGGATGCCCATGGGCTTCATTTATGCCGTTGTGTTTTGCTGGCTTGTTGCTCGGGCTCCCCAGCGTCATTTTTTGCATGAGGCCGATCTGATTTTTCTCACCCCTGTGGAGAGCCGGATGGACGATTATTTCCGGCACACATACCGCTATAACCTCATGTTACAAAGCGCTGCTGTCGTCGTTACATCAATCTTGCTTTACCCCTTTTGGCGGGATACGGTAGCCGCGGCAGAGCAGCCGGTCTGGGTCTATTTTTTGATCCCCTTGGTTTTAAAAGGGTGGAATTTTTCTTCCCATTGGAACATGTTGCGTCATATGGACGAACGTAAAGTGGAGATTCACCGGGGATTAAGAATCTTGTTCAGCTTTATTTTCCTGTTATGGTGGTTTTACCAGGGGCCTGCTTGGCTGTTGCCAATGCTGGTCTTGCCGCTAGTGGCCTTTTTCTTATATGAGCGGAAAGTGGTCCGTTCCCATGGTTACCGCTGGATGCGTCTGTTGGAGCTGGAACGGAAACAGCTCAGCCGGTTTTATGCTTTCTGTCAGGCTTTTGTGGATGTGCCGCACATGGGAACTCGTGTCCGCAAACGGCCCTGGCTCAGCTATGTGACGGCCTTACTGCCCTTTAACAGGACTTCTGTCTATCGCTACTTATATCTCAAGACGTTTATCCGTGCCCAAGATTATTTGGGGATTTATGTCCGTTTGACTCTCATCGGGACAGTGATGATTTATGTGCTGAACGAAGTATGGGTGAAGGGGCTCGTTTATCTTTTGTTTCTGTTTGTAGCAGCGACTCAGTTGCAGGCGGTATGGACACATCATCAACAGCAGTTTTGGCACCAGCTGTTTCCCCTTTCCCACAGAGAGCAAAGGGACAGCTTCGTGTGGATGTGCCGGGTCGTGCTGGGGATGCAGGCACTCGTCATGTTTATGCCGATTCTTGTGTCCGGCTCTCTGATCTCTGTTCAGCTCATGATTTTAGCGGCAGCAACAGCTTTTATATACTTCTTCACACGGAGAATCGGCATGAGAATAAGTGCCCTTTAAGATGAAACAAAATAATTAAAACAAAAAAAAAGAGGCCTTGTCCCAGGCCTAATCTCAAAAGGTGAAGGTATGAGTAAACAATTGAGGTGATACACATCATTCCATGGTTAACCAACATTAAGCGCTGCGAATTGCTGTTAGGATTGCCATACCCATCCGCCTTCAGTTTGAACCAATACCCCTCTTTGTTCAACCTGACATTCAGGACAGGTATCCGTATAGGAATCGTATAGCTCATGAAACTCTTTGTGGCAATGGGGACATATTTTTGCCGAATTGTAGCGCTCAAACTTGATCATGGTTTCTCTCCTCTCCCTCCCAAGGTGTTAAATTTGTTGTTGTTTTTATTATATGTGTTATAACACAAAAGTTCAATATTAATTTTTGATATATAACAGATTTTTTGTAAAAAAGTGCTTCTGGCCAGCAAAAAGGAGACCTGCAGTACAGATCTCCTTCTTGCCAAATGAAGATGTCTTTACTTTTTCAGCGGTTGCCATGACCAGTATGTAAGGGAGCGCCACAACCACTCTGCCGGGCCATAACGGAAATGGCCTAACCATATGCGGCTAAAGCATACTTGCAACGGATAGAGGACGGCGGCGATGATCACCCACCAGACAGGGGCCACCTGATTATACAGGCCCAACCCATAGTTATAAAACAGGAGCGTACAGATGATAGACTGCAGCAAGTAATTGGTGAGCGCCATGCGGCCCACGGGAGCCAGGTAAGCCAGACGCCGTTGCCATCTTTGGCGGCGACAGAGCTGTAGCAGCGAGGTGATGTAGAAGAAACACAATCCAGGTCCGGCCACACACACACTGACAAAATGGAGCCATTGATAGAGGGTTAACCCGGTGTGTAGCATCTGTTGGTGACTGTAGACCTGCAACAGGGCAGCAGGTACACCAATACACAGACTTAACAGGCGGATGCGCCGGAACAGTGTTTCATGTTGATGCAGCTGTTGGTAGAACCGCCGTTTGCCCACATAAAGGCCTGTTAAAAACATGGCCAAAACAAGGGGAGCAACGAAAATGGAGTTGATGGCCATAAACAGATAATCAAACATACGCTGGGCCGTAATTTCCAGAAAGGTTCCGCTCCCGTAAGCAGCAATGGAGCGCTCAATATAGTGGTAAGCCGATTGCTCCCACTGGGGGTCACTAAATTCACCGCCAAAACCTGGAGCCAAGAGCAAGGTCACCACAACCACGGGCACTGCCCACAAACCCACGGCCCAAGCCAGAAGGGTTTTGGGAGAAGAGCGACGGAAAAACAGAAGGATAAAACTAAGAACCGAATAAAGCATGAGAATATCGCCGGCCCAAATGAAAAAGGCATGGATCATGCCAATTATGAAGAGCACCACCAATCTGCGGGTAAACAGGGGCAAAACCGAATAACCTTTGGCCTCTGCTCTCTCCATAAACAGGACAAAGCCTAAACCAAATAAGAAAGAAAACATGGTAAAAAATTTGGCTTCAGCAAAAAACTGAATGCCCCACAGCGCCAATTTATCCCCCAGACTTTCCCACTCATCTATTCCTGCCATTTGAATATAAACCACCGGCGAAGCGAAAAAAGCCATGTTGGCCAATAAAATCCCTAACAGGGCGAATCCGCGTATCTGATCCAATACTTCCAGGCGTTCCTGAGGTGAGGTGGGGTGGAGAGACATCTCTTGGTTCTCAACTCCTTGACGGGTCTACATGCAAAAGGAGAATGGTTGTCAACCACTCTCCTGTCATCATTTTTTAGTAGAGGCAAAAAAGTGACGTTATTTTCCAGCGGGTGGTGAAGAAGGTCTAATACTTACTGTCTGGATGGTGCTCAATACCCAAAAATTCCTCGATTCTCTTGGTCAGCTCCTGTGCGGTACTGGCCAGGTCGTAGTTGGGGATGGAGATGTCACACTTATCTTTATAGGCCATAATTTCTTCATAGTGGCTTAAGTGACGCTTAATCGTTTCGGGATCATCCCCCCGCTCAATTTGCCGTTGAATGACAGTGTCCCGGTCGGCATAAACAAAAATGGTTAAGGTTTTGGTAAATTCCCTTTTGAAAATTTCACATCCCTCTGGGCTTAAAATAGCAATTAAACTGCCCGCTTTTTCTAATAGATCTTGGCAATCTTGTTTGCGGATTCCGTAGTAGAAGCCGTCCATTTGAACCACTTCAATAAACTCACCAGCCCCTTGCATCTCTTTGAACGTATCTTCAGTTACAAAGTTGTATTCTTTGCCATCTGTTTCACGGGGAAGTTTAGGGCGGGTGGTATAGGAGGTGACCATTGGTATATGCAGCGTGACACCGATTGCATTAGCCAAAGTAAATCGTCCTGATCCGTCGGGTCCAACAAATAACAACGCTCTTCCTTCTAAGGGCATATGATCTCCTCCAATCAAGATGAATCATAAAAATTCTGACACTATCGTTCTAAGTATACCATTCTTTTAGCAAAAAAGATAGCCTTAAAGGAAAGATATGGGGATTTTTACGTTGATTTGTTATGATGATAAAAAGGGAGATGAACGGTGAGGAGAGATAGGCATGCAGATGGATGATGAGCATAACAAGGGTAAAAAAGGAGGAGCCTCCTCATGAAGACAAATAAATATTCATTTAAAACAGAAACAAGGGATACCAAACGCCTCTTTATCGCTCTGCCCCTCCCTTATGCAGTGCGCCAACATCTTAAGGAAAGGGCCAGTCAGTGCAAAAGACAATGGCCATTTAAAAAATGGGTGCATGTTGAGGATTATCATCTCACGCTCAAGTTTTTGGGCGACACGACCCTGACACGTCTACCGCGGCTGAACCGCTCCCTTGCTGAGATTGCCTCATGCTTTTCTCCCTTTAAATTGTCCCTGGAAAATCTGGGTGTCTTTGGTGATCCAAGCCGTCCGCGCATTCTGTGGATTGGTGTTCAGGGAGAGCTTGACGTGCTCAATAACTTGCAACACAAGGTCGAAGAGGAAATGGCCAAGCTGGGTTATCCTGCTGACAACAGGCCCTACCGCCCCCATGTGACCCTGGCCCGAACATACAGGGGAAAGCAAACATTTGATATTCGCTCCCTTAACCAGGGTGTTCAGCTGAACAGCGATAAAATCACTTGGCAGGTTAAAGAGGTGGTACTATATGAAAGCCGCGCGGATCTTCTACCGATGTATAAGCCACAGTTAATAGTTCAGTTGGGGCATAAGTTTGGGAACTATTACAGTCAATAATATTTTGCTATTTTGTCAAAAGATATTCACAAATACAATGGCCCATGTTATAATTTAGATAAAACTTTTGAATACGTATACAAAAAATTAACCAAGCACTTCGACTGACGCTAGAAAGAGGACAGATCATGGTCTCATCTAAATTGGTAGCAAAACTAGCCGGGGTTTCCCAGGCTACGGTCTCCCGGGTCATTAATGGCTCGCCCCATGTGCGCAAGGAGACCCGCGAAAAAGTGGAGCGGGCCATGAAGGAACTGGGTTACCGTCCCAATATGATCGCCCGCAGTTTGGTCTTGAATCGAACAAAAACACTGGCCTTGATATCCGGGGGATTGGAAAATCCTTTCTATTCTGAGGTGGCGACTGCTATCATTAACACGGCGACCGTTAAAGGCTACAACACACTGGTCTATTTTGAACAATCCCATGGCATGGATGAGATTATTGATGAGGTATTAAGCCATCATGTCGAAGGAATCATTATTTCTTCTATCAATCTACAACACCCCATTTATGATACGTTGGAACAATCCGGAATCCCGTTTATTATGATTAACCGCAAGCACCAAAAAGAGGGCCATTACGTGGTGTTGGACAACCATACTGCCGGACGTTTGGCTATGGAACATCTGGTTCAGCTTGGGCACCAACGGATTGGGATGGTGCTGGGACCTGCTAATATTTCTACTTTTCTTGAACGCAAAGAAGGGGCACTACAAGTTTTAGAGGAAAACGGCATCAAGTTTAATCCTGCATATTTACAAGAAGTGAATTTAACCGCACAGGACATCAAATCTGCTGTAACTGAACTAGTGTATCTTGCCAATCCGCCCACTGCGCTTTTGTGCGGCACAGATCACATAGCGCTTATAGCCATGGATATACTGTTAAGTATGAATCTACGTATTCCCGACGATATCAGTGTCATCGGTTTTGATGATATTGCCTTGGCTGGCCATCAAGCCATACAATTGACTAGTGTGGCGCATAACATTGAACAGATGGGGGAATTGGGGGTTAATCTGTTAGTTAATTTAATTGAGGAAGAAAATAATACTTCAGCTTATAAACAGATTCAGCTTAAACCTCACTTGGTGATTCGTAATACCACCGCAAAACTGAATCACTAGATACACTCTATTTATGCCTGTATCTCTTTTTATAGCTTATTATGAATCCGCATACATTTTGTTTAGGGGGTGATCCTGCAAGAATAATATTTAGATTCTATAATTATGGAAATTTATAGAAGTTTTAATATTTAAAAATGTATACGTATACAATCTTGGGAGTTTTCATCAAAAATAAAGAAAAAACAATTAGGGGGAAGATTAGTTATGATTAAGCGCAGCAAATGGTTTGTCATTGCTAGTGCACTGTTTATGTTGGTACTGGCAGGTTGCGGTAATCAAACGGCTGATGATGGCGGTCAAGCCGCGGAGGAGGCCGGAACAGAGCAGGCAGTTGAACTCGTTTTATCCCATACAGCTTTACCTGGCACTCCCATCTATCTCACTTATGAAAAATTTAAAGAAGAGCTGGAAGAGCGTACCGAAGGAAGTGTCACAGTCAAAATTCACCATAGTGCCACTTTAGCTGGTGATACCCAAGGGATAGAGATGTTACAAAACGGCACTTTAGATATTGCCTCTGCGGCAACGAACAATATGGCCCCGTTTACAGATTTGTTCCTGGTGTTTGATCTGCCGTATATATTTGAGGATGTGTATGCTACTCACAAGGTGCTAAACGGAGATGTTGGGCAAGAGTTTAAGGAAAAGGCAGAAGAGGAGTTAGATTTGAAGCTGCTCTTTTTCCTTGATCCTGGTACTCAGCGAGATGTCATGAACTCAAAGAGGGAAGTGCGTGTGCCTGAAGATTTAAGAGGACTGCGCTTCCGTACAGCTGAAAGCCCAATAGAAATGGCCTATGTGGAAGCATTGGGTGCTGTAGCTACACCGATTACTTGGGTTGAGGTATATTCTGCCCTTGAACAAGGTGTAGTCGACGGTTTGGCGCAACAATTTCACTGGGTCGTAACTGCCAATCTGCATGAGGTAATTCGCTATGTCACTGAAACAGGCGGTATTCACGCGATGCATATGGCCTTCATGAATAAAGACAGTTTTGACAAGCTGTCAGAAGCCCAGCAGCAAGCTGTCTTGGAAGCTGCCCAAGTGGCACAAGATTACAATTTTGAAATTGCGCCCAAAATGGCTGATGAGATGAAACAGCAGATGATTGATGAAGGGGTACAATTCTACACCCCTACAGAGGAGGAATTGGCCCAATGGCGTGAGATTTCAGTCTCCATTTGGGATCTGTTTACTGATCGAATTCCTGAAGATCTGATTGAGAGAATCCAAGAAGCCCAGCGCTGATGGATTGATCTGCAGGCGGTTAGCTGGACAGGCTTAAGCCTCTCGCTTAACCGCCCTGTTTAAGGAGGATGTGTTGATGTTAGCCAAACTGGATCACATTTTAGGGAAATGCAGTGATCTTATCAATGTAGTCTCTAAATATGTACTGGGGATCATTGTAGCAACCATGTTTGCATCCATTATTTTACAGGTGGCCCTCCGTTATCTGTTTAACACGGGATTAAGCTGGCCTGAGGAGCTGACCACCTTTTTAATGGCTTGGATGACCTTTATTGGCTCAGCTATCGCTGTTAAACAAATGGAACATATCAGCATTAATATGTTTGTTGAACGTTTGCCACAGCGAGGGCAGTTTCTGGTGCGCCTCATCACCAAAATCATTATGCTCTTGTTTGTCATCTTATTGGTTTATTTGGGTTACAACCTGGCTGTCAATAGCGCCAACTATTTTTCCAATGCCTTGGGCCTATCCCTGTTTTGGCCTCGGCTGAGCATTTTGGTTGGCGGAAGCATCATGGTGCTCCATCTGGTTCATTTTATTGTCCGTGATTTGCGGGAGGTAAGACGCACATGATCTGGTGGCTGCTGATTCCTTTCTTAATTGCGCTGTTCATTGGTATTCCGATCTCCTTTAGTCTGGGGATTGCAGTCATTATATTTATTTTTGTCACGGGCACGCTCCCTTTTGATGTGTTTGCCCAGACGTTGTATTATCCCACTGAATCATTTCCTCTCATGGCCATTCCGTTCTTTATCTTGGCGGGAGAGCTGATGAATCGGTCAGGGATTACAGATCGACTGATCAACTTCGCTAAATTTTTCATGGGCCGGGTGCGAGGGGGATTGGCGCAGGTGACGGTTGTTTCCGGGGCGGGTTTTGCCGGTTTGTCGGGCTCTGCCGTAGCGGAAACGGCCGCCTTGGGCAAAACTTTAGGACCTGCGATGGAGAAGCAAGGCTACGGTAAAGATTTTATCGCTGCGCTGATCGCCAGTGTGGGGGTCATGGCACCGGTTATTCCGCCCAGCATCATTATGATTTTATATGGTGCACAGATGAACGTCTCTATCGGGGCCCTGTTTATGGCCGGCATTGTACCTGGTCTCATCATTGCTTGCTTGCTGATGCTGGTTGCTTATCTGATGGCCATAAAGAACCGATATCCTACATCTTCAGTCCCCTTTTCATGGAAAGGGTTGCTGGACGTTACGGTGGCTGCATCCTTAGCATTTGTCATGCCCATCATTATTGTGCTTGGGATTCGCGGAGGGGTGTTTACACCTACAGAAGGTGGTGCCGTCGCGGCAGCTTATGCTTTTTTAGTTGGCGGGTTGATTTATCGCAGTTTAACATTGAATGATATCTTTGAAAGCTTTGTGCGCAGTGGCATTACCTCAGCGGTTATTCTACTGGTAGTGGCCATGTCTGCTCCTTTCGGGTGGGTGATGACCTATTTTGCTATTCCACAGGCAGTGGCCGATGCACTGTTAGGACTAACAGATAATCATGTGATTATCTTGTTACTTATCATTTTCATCCTCATTTTTGTGGGAATGTTTTTGGAAGGTGCAGCCATCGTCATGCTCCTTGGCCCCGTATTGGCACCGGTTGCAGCAGAGATGGGGATGGACCCTGTTCATTTTGCCATTGTGATGGTTGTGGCTATTGCCATAGGTATGGCGACACCACCAGTTGGTGTTAATCTCTTTGTGATGGTTCCTATCATGGGCACAACGATGGAGAAGGCAAGCAAAGCTGTGTTGCCCTTTGTTTTGTCTTTGTTTATTGCTTTGTTAATTATTGCATTCTTCCCCGAAATCGTCTTATGGTTGCCTCAATTATTCCGATAGTTTATTCCGTTGTTCATTCTTTCTACAAATAGGAGGGATTGCAAGTGAGTCATACAGGTTTTGAAGCAGGTTCCATTATTGCTGGTCAGGAATATAAGGGGAAAGGACGCGACACTTTAGAAGTTCACAATCCCTTTAACAAAGAGGTGATTGGCCGCATTCATCTAGCCACGAGTGAGGATTTGGACCGGGCGATCGTGACTGCCCTGAAAGTGTTCCACACAACCATGAAAAAAATTCCGGCTTATCAAAGAGCAGCCATATTACGCCGAGCCGCTGATATTTTGGAAGAGCGTACGGAGGAGTTTGCTACCATCCTTGCTTTAGAGGCAGGCAAACCAATACGCGATGGCCGGGCCGAAGTGAAGCGGGGTGTGCAGGTTTTACGTTTCTCTGCCGATGAAGCGAAAAAGTTGGCAGGTGAACTGGTACCCATGGATGCAGCTGTAGGTGGGGAAAACCGATTAGGCTTAGTTAAGCGGGTGCCCCTGGGTGTAGTTGGGGCGATTACACCATTTAACTTCCCGCTGAACCTGGCTTTACACAAATTGGGTCCTGCTATAGCTGCTGGCAATACTGTGGTTTTAAAACCAGCGGAAAAAACGCCGTTTTCTGCAATACAATTAGCCAAGGTGTTTGAAGAAGCAGGATTGCCCACGGGTGCACTTAATGTTGTTTTGGGTTTTGGCCCCGACATCGGCGAACCTTTGGTACAAGATGAACGCATTTCCAAAGTGACCTTTACTGGCAGTCCGCAGGTTGGCTTGAAAATTAAACAGATGGCTGGATTAAAGAAGGTTACCCTGGAATTGGGTTCTAACTCCCCTAACATAATTTTTGATGATGCTGAGCTGGATATAGCTGTTAAAAGTCTAGTTAAAGGGGCTTTTGCTTTCTCTGGCCAAGTGTGTATATCAGTGCAGCGCATCTATGTTCAAAAAACGGTTTATGATGCGTTTGTGGAACGGTTTGTCCGCCAGGTGAATGAATTGCAGGTGGGCGATCCGTTGCAAGAGTCAACTGATATTGGACCTATGATCACTGAGGAAGCGGCAAAACGAGCTGAAGAGTGGGTGAAAGAAGCACTGGAAGGGGGAGCCAAGGTATTGACAGGGGGGACAAGGAATGGTTCCGTCATGGCCCCGACTGTGTTAGTCAACGTGAAGCCAGAGATGAAGGTGGTTTGCCAGGAAGTATTTGCCCCTGTTGTTTCCATCATCCCCTTTACAACAGAGCAAGAAGTGATTCAAATGGCCAACAACTCGAATTTCGGCTTGCAAGCGGGTGTGTTTACTCAGAATATTGATCGTGCCCTTCGATTGGCAGATGCTTTAGAGACCGGTGGGGTATGGATCAATGAGATCTCTACTTACCGGCAAGACAACTACCCTTATGGTGGTGTGAAACAAAGTGGTGTGGGAAAAGAAGGAGTTAAATATGCTGTTGAAGATATGACAGACCTGAAATTTATAGGGATTAAACTTGGTTCATAACACGCCAACTGCCACAATTATAGTAACAGAGGTGATACGCATGAATTTAGCTTACTTTAGAACACCGAACGAATTGATCATGGGGGTAGGTTCTGTCAACACTGTCGGCCGTGAAGCCAAAAAACTGGGTGCTCATAAAGTATTGGTGGTCACTGATAAAGTGATCCGCAAGACAGGTATTCTTGATCAAGTGATCAGTCCTCTTCAAGAGGAACAACTCCTTGTGGATATCATTGACGATGTGGTTGCGGAGCCTCCATTTGAGATTTTGGAACAGATAGTAGCCAAAATTAAAACAGGCGGCTTTGATGTATTAATTGGTGTCGGGGGAGGCAGCGCCCTGGATGTCACAAAAGTTTTGTCAGTGATGTTGACCAATGAGCAAAATGTCCGTGACATGGTCGGCATCGAGAAAGTAGAAAAAAAGGGTGTTCCGTTTATCTTGATTCCGACGACGGCGGGCACTGGTTCTGAGGTCACTTATAATGCCATTTTTACTGATACCCGTGATCAGGTTAAAAAAGGTATTGTGAGCACTTACTTGTTGCCTGATGTGGCAATCGTGGATCCTGCCTTAACCTTAACTGTTCCCCCTGCTGTAACAGCAGCAACAGGGATGGATGCTTTGGTGCATGCTGTGGAGTCCTATACAGCGGTGCGGGCTAATCCCTTAACAGATGGCATCGCGCTCAAGGCCATTAAACTTATTTCACAATCACTGCGCAAAGCTGTTTTTCAAGGATCTAATTTAAAAGCGCGGGAAGAAATGGCTATGGGTAGTTTGTTAGCAGGTATTTCCTTAGGTAATGCAGGTGTGGGAGCTGTCCATGCCCTGGCCTATCCGCTGGGTGGCAAGTTTAAGGTGCCCCACGGGGTAGCCAACTCTATGTTATTACCCTATGTAATGAAGTACAATGTCGTTGCTGATCTACAAAAATTTGTCGAAATTGCCCAGGCGATGGGTGAACAGGTTGAGGGATTAAGTTTGCGTGAAGCGGCAGATCGAGCTGTACAAGCCATGAGTAAACTGGCCCAGGATGTGGGAATTCCAGCTTCAATCCGTGAGGTGGGGGTTAAGCGCGAAGATATTCCTGCCTTAGCTGAGGAAGCAAGTAAGATAGATCGGCTCTTAAATAACAATCCTCGCTGGCTAACAGTACGGGAGATTACTGAAATTTATGAAGCAGCTTATGAAGGAGAAAATTAAGGGTGTGGAGTGAGTAAAGCCCAGGGCCACACGTGGTTCTGGGCTTATGACGTGAAAATCCCCCAACAACAACTGTTGGGGGATGGGGAATGATTACATTTGAGGCTGAGGCTGCCCGACAGGCTGGTAACTGTGCAGCATCGTTTTGGCCGTGTGATTGTCAAGGGTGGGTACTTGGTACCAGCCTTTTTCGTTCATATAGCATTTGTCCAGGCTGCACCTGCTGCCGGTTGTGTATGGCTGCAGGAACCTGGGCGTAATCGTGTGTGTATTCCACCAGATGATTGTAATGTTGAATGGCTTGGCCGATGTGACGGTTGAGGATTTGCACCAATTGGGCACCATATGGCATGATGATTCCTCCCTTCAAACATTGCCCATCTATAACGTACCCGGAATGGTGAAAAGTATGGCTTGAGAGTTTCGGCAAAAATGGGCCACAACTGTTGTCACCGGAGGAATCATCTTTTACCAGGCCCGCTCGTACTGGCGGGGACCTTCAATCTGCATATTTAACTCTTGCGCCGCCCGTCTCGGCCAATAGGGATCGCGCAACAATTCCCGGGCCAGAAAGACAAGATCGGCCCGCTCATTCTGTAAAATTTCCTCTGCTTGCCATCCGCTGGTAATCAAGCCGACTGCGCCGGTGGCAATATTGGCTTCTGCCCTGATTTTCTCTGCAAAAGGCACCTGATACCCCGGATAAACATTGATTTTTGCCGGCACAACACCTCCGGAACTGCAGTCAATGAGATCCACACCTTGGGCTTTCATTTTTTGGGCATAATAAACGTAATCATCAACGGTTAATCCTTCAGGGTGGTAATCACTCGCTGAAATACGCACAAACAGAGGTCCATCCCACTCCTCTTTGACCGCCTCAATCACCTCCTGCAAAAACCGGTAGCGCCGGTCACGGTCCCCACCGTATGTATCATGACGATGGTTAGATAACGGGGACAAAAATTGATTAATGAGATAGCCATGGGCAGCGTGAATTTCTACCACGTCAAAACCAGCTGCCTTTGCCCGCCGGGCCCCTTCCCGGAAAGCGGCGATGGTCTCCTCAATCTGTTCCGCCGTCATAGCTGCCGGTGTTTTCATGTTTTCATTAAACGGAATGGCTGAAGGAGCGATAATGGGTCCATCAACGGTGGCTTTTCGGCCTGCGTGAGCCAATTGGATCCCTATTTTAGCACCGTGCTGGTGGCTCAAGCGGACTAATTCGGCTAAACCCTCAATATGTTCGTCACTCCAGATGCCCAAATCATGGACAGAGATGCGGCCTTGGGGGGTGACAGCCGTCGCCTCCACAATAATCAGGCCGACTTGTCCAACCGCCCGGCTGGTGTAATGGACGCGGTGCCAGTCGGTCACTTTCCCGTCTTCATCCATACAGGAGTACATGCACATCGGGGACATAACGATACGGTTTTTAAAGGTGACATCTTTGATGGTGTAAGGGCTAAACAGCTTGCTCATCCGCTCACATCCTTCTGCCGATAGTAGTGGTGTTTTTTAGTCTCATTTTTTCGCTTCACTAAATAGTTTAGCATGAGTACGTATTTTCGTCATGTCAAAGGATGTGCGGTGTAACTTAAGTTATTTCCAGCGCAAACTTATTGATGATGAGAGCGTTTGAGCAGAGCTTGACGCAATTGTTTTTCACTGATCTCCTTGCGAATAAATTTCATGATGGTATGAATCATCTGCTTGTTCATACTCCCCCTCCTCACGTTGGCTAGTTCAATCTTTATTTGCAGTTTATTCAAGACAGGCGGGAGATATACGGGGGAAACCGGAATTATTGGGTTTGATCAAATTTTTACTGGGCAGTAAGTAAGTTTCCTGTTGCAAGCTAATAAAAATATTGACATGACACCAGATAACTTATATTATGTAAATCGTAAGTATTACTATTTATAATGACAAACAAAGGGCGGCCTGGTATAAGGCCGCCCCCTTAATGATAACGGCGAAGTTAGCAGTATTCGTTCAGGTTGTAATCTTCTGGTTCGTTTTTTCTGCGTCTGTTGTCAGTTTCAACAACTCCGTATTCACCAGCAAACTCTTCCACGGGAACAATGTCCCGCAAGTTGATGTTCTCTTCGTTCCTGTTGCGCTGGTTTCTGCGGTTTCTGGCCACCAGAGCTGCACTCCCTTTCGCCGTTAGAATAGATGGGTTGACCAAATTTATGACCAAGCCCATCTGCCCCTTATTATGGCCTGTTTTGATCGGAAAAAAGAGTGTTAATTTGTAGCAACCGCCGCTGAAGTAGGATCCGTATTTAACTTCTCCACAATGTGTCGGGCGATCCAGACACCCGAAGCGGATGCTTGGGCCAACCCCCGGGTCAAACCGGCACCGTCTCCGGCGGCGTACAGGTTGCTGATCTCTTCCACTTCCAGGTGTTCCGTCAGATGGGGACGTGCAGAGTAAAATTTGGCTTCAACACCGTACAGCAGGGTGTGTTCAGTAGCCAGTCCGGGAGTGATGTGGTTTAAGGCTTCAATCATTTCAATAATGCTTTTCATGGTGGCATACGGCAGCACCTTGGTCAGGTCACCGGGCACAGCTTCTTTCAGGGTAGGCTCCACGAAACCTTCTTTGATCCTTTTTTCAGTGGAGCGGCGTCCCTTGATAATATCCCCAAAGCGTTGCACCAGGATGGAACCGCCGGAAAGTTCGTTGGCTAGCATGCCGATCCGGCGGGCGTATTCATTGGGCCTGTCAAACGGGTCGGAAAATTCATGGGAGACCAGCAGGGCGAAGTTGGTATTTTCCGATCCCAGCGCCTCATCTTTATAACTGTGACCATTGGCCAGCATGACTCCGCTGTGGTTTTCCACCACCACGTGCCCGGAAGGGTTGCTGCAAAAGGTTCTGACCCTCGTGCCGACCGAACTGTTAAAAATAAACTTTCCTTCGTACAGGTGGGTGTTCACCTCTTCCATAATGGTATCTAAGGTCTCCACCCGCACACCGATATCCACCTGATTGTTTTTCATTTTGATCTTCCGTTTTCTGAGCAGTTCAGCCAGCCAGACAGCCCCATCCCGGCCCGGGGCGATCAGCACATATCTACCCCTGATTTCTTCGCCATTCTTTTTCAGGATGACGCCCGTTGCTTTAAGCTTGCCGCTTTTCTCTTCCGTCAAGAGGTCGGCCACTTCTGTTTTGAAACGCATCTCAATTTTATCGTTTAAATACTCAAAAATACTTTGCAAAATTTGCAGGTTTTGTTCTGTTCCCAAGTGGCGGACATTGGCCCGCAACAATTTTAGACCTGCTGCCAGTCCTTTTTTCTCAATCTGTTTGACGGCCTCACTGCTTGGATCGGTAATGGAGGTCGTGGCGCCGTGTCTAAGGTTAATGTCATCCACATATTTAATCAAGTCATACACGGTACTTTTATCCAAATAATCGGTTAGCCAACCGCCGAATTCTGTGGTAATGTTAAACTTTCCATCCGAATAAGCGCCTGCACCTCCAAAACCATTGGTAATGGAGCAGGCAGGCAAACAGCCAGCATATTCTTTTTTCGCTGTGGGCGGCGGGCATTTCTTAATTTTCCGCTCCAGAATCGGACAGCGCCGGGCGTAAATATCCAGCCCTTTATCGATGAGCAGCACCTTGGCTCCTGGCGCTTTCAAGGTCAGCTCATAGGCGGCAAAGATCCCGGCCGGTCCGGCCCCAACAATAATGACATCGTACATGGGCAATCACCTCACATCCGGAATGAAAGACGAACAATTAAAAATGAATGCGCTTTTAAAGTTCGTTTTTTTCAAGCCGTTGTTTATTCTAGCATAATCCTGGTAAAAATCAACTTTAAAAAAATTTAGTCAGGCGAAAAAAGCAGGAAAGTCATTGCTGGTACGCGAATACATAGTACAGACAGTGTGAAAAGGGAGGGCAAGGCATGAGCTTAGGGATTAACGGTAAAATTTTGCGAGTCAATTTAACGCAGGGGACCCATGCCATCGACCGGCCGGATGAAGCCTGGTACCGGATGTATCATGGCGGGCGGGGGTTGATTGCCTATTATTTGTACAAGGAGTTGAAGCCTGGGATTGATCCATTGGGACCGGACAACAAGCTGATTTTTGCAGCCGGACCGCTTACCGGTGAACCATTTGGCGGGGCGGGACGCAACAGTGTGGGGGCCAAGTCCCCTTTGACAGGGGCGTATGGTGACGGTGAAGCAGGCGGGTTTTGGGGATCATTCTTAAAGCGTGCCGGGTATGATGCCGTCATTGTGGAAGGGCAGGCAGAGAAACCTGTCTATATTGCCATTGAGGATGGTCAGGTCGCTATTCATGATGCCAGCGACATTTGGGGCAAAGATACGGCCTATGTCGATGAATACTTAAAAGCAAAACATGGCCGGGGAGCGAAAGTATGCCAATGCGGTATTGCCGGGGAAAACCTGGTCCGCTATGCCACAGTGGTCAATGACATTAACCGCATGGTGGGACGGACCGGAATGGGGGCTGTGATGGGCTCCAAAAAGCTGAAAGCCATTGTGGTCAAGGGCAAGCAAATGCCCAAGATGAGCAATCCCCAGAGAGTGAAAGAGCTGGCCGCCTGGATGGGCAAGAACCATGCCGAGTTGACCAAGGGTTTTCACAAGATGGGCACTTCAGGGATAGTACAACCCTTAAACCGGATTAGCGGCTTGCCTACCCGCAATTTCAGGGATCCTTTCTTTGAATATGCTGAACAAATTTCTGGTGAAGCAATGCACAGCCAATTTAATGTGAAAGACGACACCTGTAATGCCTGTCCCATTCGCTGCAAACGGGTGGTGGAGTCGGAAGAACATCAGGTGGACGGCCGTTTCGGCGGAGCCGAGTATGAACATTTAAGTGCAATCGGCTCTAATCTGGGCATCAGCGATTTGGCGGCCCTGATGAAAGCGACAGAGCGGTGTAATGCTTACGGAGTAGATGTCATTTCCTTGGGGGTCACCATTGCCTGTGCCATGGAAGCCTATGAGAAAGGCATCATCACCAAAGAGGATACAGATGGGATTGAGCTGACCTGGGGCAATGCCGAGGCCCTGTTGACCCTGATCGAAAAAATATGCCGGAGGGAAGGTATCGGCGATCTCTTAGCTGAGGGCAGCATGCGTTTTGCTGAAAAAATTGGCGGCGGGGCAGAGGAGTTTGCTCTAAATATCAAGGGGTTGGAGTTACCCATGCATGAACCCCGCTTGAAGCAGGGGATGGGTGTCGGCTACGCCATCTCGCCCACGGGAGCCGATCATTGCCACAATCTGCACGATACGGGAACAGCCAAAAACGTGGACTTTTTCAAACCGTTAGGCGCCTTTAAGCCAGTTCCAGCAGACGATATCGGCCCGGAGAAGATTCGCATGCTTGTATATTTTACCAATTGGCGTCACTATATGAACAGCGCAGTGGTGTGCCAGTTTTTACCCTGGACCATTGATCATCTCGTGGAGTTGACCAATGGCGTCACGGGCTGGGACACCAATGTGTGGGAATTAATGAAAGTGGGCGAACGGGCCGCCACACTGACGCGCCTGTTTAACTTGCGGGAAGGTTTTACAGCGGAGGATGACCGTCTGCCCAAGCGGTTTTTCAAGCCGTTTAAGGAAGGGTATATTAAAGGCAAAGCCCCCTCGGAAGAGGACTTCCGGCAGGCTATCCGTTATTATTACCAGATGATGGGCTGGGATGAACAAGGTGTCCCTACGGACGGCAAACTGGCCGAGCTGGGCATTTTATGGGCCCGGGATAGCGCTGCCAGGGAAGTCACCTCTATTGAGCAGAGCTGATGTATTTACCACCCGATGACAGAGTGCATTTTTATTACATCAACCACTAACATCAACAAATAAACATTAACAAAGTCATTTGCAAAGAAGGGATCGGGATGCATATTTATCTGAGAGCCTATGGTCATTTGGAACATTATCTGCAGCAAGGGGAATATGCTGGGGATGATAAACAGTGGGTAAAGCTGAAAACAGACAGTCCTGGCATCAAGAGCATCATCCGTTCTCTGGGCATCCCTGATCAGGAGGTTTGCTTTCTTGTGCGCAACGGGGAATTTATGGACTGGGATGAACAGGTGCAGGAAGGGGACCGTATCGAACTGATTCCCCCCATAGAGGGGGGGTAACCAACCTTTTGTATAAAGAAATGAAAATAGCAGCTGGCTTGCAAAAGACCGAACATTTTGACCCCACTGTGCTGGATGCCCAGACGGTGTTAAAAATAGCCACGATTGAGGGAGCAAAGCTGCTGGGGGTATAGTGCTTAACTTTTACGGCGCTTGCCCTTGTAATTGTCATCATACATGGGTATAGTATAAGTGAGGTGGGAAAGATGACGGAGTGGGAAAACAAACACGAAGCGTTAGACTGCCACGGGAGCGGGCGCCGGGGGCGGGCACCGGCTGAATTGAAAGAAAACCTGATCCGCCGCCTGAACCGGATTGAAGGGCAGGTCCGGGGCATTAAAGGCATGATCGAGCGGGATGTATACTGTGATGACATCCTCAATCAAATGGCTGCCGTGCAATCGGCTCTTCATGCGGTGTCCAAGTTGCTGCTGGAAAGCCATATCAAAACCTGTGTGATGGAGCGGCTCAAAGAAGGGGACCAGGAAGTGACCGGGGAATTTATGAAAACCATCTCCAAGTTAATTAAATAACAAGAGAGTCAATCAGTGTGGTTTCGGTTTTCTTGAATACTATACAGGGGTATGCTATATTAATAATGAATCATGTGATTCAATACAATCGACACTAACACCAAAACAACTTTGGAGGAGAGTCAATGATGAAGGAAGTCACACTGAAAGTGGAAGGGATGTCTTGTGCTCATTGTGTATCTGCTGTAGAAAAGAGTGTCGGGGCGTTAGAGGGCGTTTCTGACGTGAAAGTCAATCTGGATCAAGGTCTGGTTGAGGTCAAATTTGACGACAGCATAGTCAGTGTGGAAAAGATCAAAGAAACAATCGATGACCAGGGATATGATGTGGTATCTTAGGAGAGTATTTTAGAAAAGCTGGACTGTTTTCGGCTTCTGGCAAATCGTGTTACGGAAAAGGTAGCACGATTCCTTTTGGATTGAATGATACCCTATAAGGGTATAAACAGGTTAAAGAAACGGGGTGTCAGCTGTGACTCAAACACGGCAGACCAGTTTTAAAGTGACAGGCATGTCTTGTGCCGCTTGTGCCAACCGGATTGAAAAAGCATTATACAAACTTGACGGGGTACAAACTGCCCATGTGAATTTGGCTTTGGAAAAGGCGACAGTAGAGTATGATCCACAACAGGTGGACCTGTCCCGGCTGGAAGCACGCCTTGAACAGCTGGGATACGCTATAGTAAAAGAAAAGGTTGAATTTGAGGTCGACGGCATGTCTTGTGCCGCTTGTGCCAACCGCATTGAAAAAACGTTAAACAAAATGGCAGGCGTTTTTCAAGCCAACGTAAACTTTGCCCTGGAGAGGGCTGCTGTGGCCTACAACCCCGCTGAGGTTACCCCGGAGGAGATGATCACACGCATTGATCAGCTTGGCTTTAAACTGAGCTTAAAAGAAGATCGGGCTGGTTTGGACCAAGCACAGGACCGGGAGACCGGCCGTCAATTTCGCAAGTTTGTGTGGGCTGCCGTTTTCTCACTTCCTCTCTTATGGACGATGGTAAGCCATTTTGAATGGGCAGCTTTTATCTGGGTGCCGGATGTGCTCTTGAACCCGTGGGTGCAATGGGCTTTGGCCACTCCGGTACAGTTTGTGATCGGCTGGCAGTTTTACAAGGGGGCGTATAAAGCGCTGCGCAACAAAAGTGCCAATATGGATGTGCTGGTGGCCTTGGGGACTTCTGCCGCCTATTTTTACAGCCTGTATTTATCCATCGATTGGCTGAGAACAGGGGCTCATCATGTAGACCTTTATTACGAAACCGCAGCCATCATTATTACGTTGATTTTACTCGGAAAATATTTTGAAGCAAAAGCCAAAGGCCGCACCTCCCAGGCCATCAAAAAGCTGATGGGCCTAAAGCCCAAAACAGCGCTGGTGATCCGTAACGGGCAGGAGATTGAGATTCCAGTGGACGAAGTTGTTGTGGGTGACATTATTTTGGTTAAACCCGGTCAAAAAATTCCGGTTGACGGGGAAGTGATTGCTGGTCGTTCCGCAGTGGATGAATCGATGCTGACTGGAGAAAGCATCCCGGTGGACAAAGAAGCGGGCGATGAGGTGATCGGAGCGACGATCAACAAAAACGGCACGCTTAAAATTAAAGCGACCAAGGTAGGTAAAGATACGGCCTTGGCCCAAATTGTGCGGGTCGTGGAAGAGGCGCAAGGTTCCAAAGCGCCCATTCAGCGCATGGTGGATAAGGTCTCCGGCATCTTCGTCCCTATTGTGGTGATTTTTGCCTTTCTTACGTTCTTGTTCTGGTATTTGATCCTAACCCCCGGACAGTTGGGCAGCGCCCTGATCCCCACCATCTCTATTCTGGTAATTGCTTGTCCCTGTGCCCTGGGGCTGGCCACTCCGACTTCGATCATGGCCGGTTCGGGCCGTTCAGCGGAATACGGCATCTTGTTCAAAGGCGGTGAACATCTGGAGAAAACCCAGGAGATTACGACCGTCGTCCTGGATAAAACGGGCACCGTGACCAAGGGTGAACCGGAAATGACGGATGTACTGGTGAACCCTGATGCCGGACTCAGTGAGGAGGAGCTGTTAAGGCTGGTCGGTTCGGCGGAAAAACCCTCCGAACATCCTCTGGCCCAGGCCCTTGTGCAAGGTATACAGGAAAAGGGGATAGCGTTAAAAGAACCGGAACAGTTTGAAGCGGTGCCCGGACACGGAATAACGGCGGAAGTAGACCAGCATCAGGTGTTAGTCGGTACCCGCCGCCTGATGGCTAAACACAGTATTGACGTCTCCCCGGCCTTAGGGCAGCTGGAACAGCTTGAACAGGAAGGGAAAACCGCCATGCTGGTGGCCGTAGATAGCACCTATGCCGGGATTATCGCCGTTGCCGACAGAGTGAAAGAAACATCTCGAGAGGCCGTGGCCCGCATGAGGGCGATGGGCCTGGAAGTGCTGATGATCACGGGAGACAATGAACGGACAGCCCGCGCCATTGCCAGACAAGTGGGCATTGACCATGTGCTGGCCGAAGTGTTGCCTGAAGGCAAGGCTGATGAAGTTAAAAAACTGCAACAACAAGGGAAGAAAGTGGCCATGGTGGGCGATGGAATTAACGATGCTCCTGCCTTGGCTGTGGCGGATATCGGCATGGCCATCGGTACGGGTACTGATATTGCCATGGAAACGGCGGATATAGCCTTGATGCGGGGGGATTTGAACAGCGTGGTTGATGCTTTGCTCATGAGCCGCAAAACGATGCGCAACATCAAACAAAACTTGTTCTGGGCTTTTTGCTATAATACTGCAGCCATCCCTGTGGCTGCAGCCGGCCTTTTGCAACCTTGGATGGCCGGGGCGGCGATGGCTTTCAGCTCCGTTTCCGTTGTGTTGAATGCCTTAAGGTTGCAGCGGGTTAAATTATAACAGGCAGACCAATGAGAGCACACCCCCTCAGGTGTGCTTTTTCTTATATCGGAGTGGGCCAAAACAAGATTCATTCACTTTAAAACGGCTGTTTACACCAAACAGGATAAGGGTATCTTAATGTAAGAAACTGAAATAGCGGAGGGTGTTAGGGATGCCTGCTGAGGATATGGAGAATCGACACCGTTGGGAACGGGTATTTGGGGTTAACCTGGGCTATATTCAAGATAAATATGAACAGTACCTGCATGATCCCGGCTCAGTCGAACCAGAGCTGAAAACTTTATTTGAGCGGTGGGGACCGCCCCCTATGGTTGATCAAGATCATCAGCCTGTGCGGGACAGGAAAAGAGAAAGAGGGGCGCCACAAATAAGTGCATACCAACTGGAAAAAGCGGCAGCTGCCATGCAGTTGGCCCAACATATTCGTACATACGGCCACTTGGAAGCCAAAATTGACCCGTTGCACGAGGGGGAGACGGAGCACGTTTCCCTGCTTGATCCAACTGCTTACGGCCTGACTGAAGAAGATCTGCGCGCGTTGCCCGCAGCCGCCGTCTGGCCTGAAGCGCCGGACAGGATGGAAACAGCTTGGGATGCCCTTCACCACTTGAAGCAAGTGTATACTGAATCCCTGGCTTACCAATTTACCCATGTTCATGATCCTGAAGAACGCAAGTGGCTTTGCCGCTGGGTGGAAACGGGCCGGGCACATGAGCCGTTGAGCAGTAAGGAAAAGGTGGCACTGCTTAACAGGTTGATTGAAGTAGAAATGTTTGAGCAATTTTTGCACCGCAGATTTGTAGGGCAAAAGCGCTTTTCCATTGAAGGGTTAGATGCGCTGGTGCCTATGTTGGATGAGCTGATCAGCCAAGGGGTTCACAGCGGTATTGAGCACATCATGATTGGCATGGCCCACCGCGGGCGGCTGAACGTGCTGGCCCATGTACTGGGCAAACCTTATGAGCTGATTTTTTCCGAGTTTCATCATTCACCCAACAAAGATTTGGTGCCGTCTGAGGGTTCGGTCGGCATTAACTATGGCTGGACCGGAGACGTGAAATACCATCTGGGAGGAAAAAGGGCTATCCAGGCGGATAATGTGGTTAGGGCACGGTTGACCTTGGCTAATAATCCCAGTCATTTAGAGTTTGTGAACCCAGTGGTTGAAGGCTTCACCAGGGCTGCACAGGAAGAACGGACAAAGAGGGGCTACCCCGAGCAGGATGTCAACAAAGCGTTTGCTATTCTGATTCATGGCGACGCGGCTTTTCCGGGCGAAGGGATTGTGGCGGAGACTCTAAATTTAAGTCAGCTGCGCGGCTATCATACAGGTGGCACGATTCACATTATTGCCAACAACCGTCTGGGATTTACCACAGAAGAGCGGGATGCCCGTTCGACCAAATATGCCAGTGACCTGGCCAAGGGGTTTGAGATTCCCATTGTCCACGTCAATGCTGATGATCCCGAGGCGTGTCTGGCTGCTGTCCGGCTGGCCTACGCCTACCGCCAGCGCTTCCATAAGGATTTTCTGATTGACTTGATCGGTTACCGCCGCTTTGGACACAATGAAGCGGACGATCCAGCGGTGACCCAGCCCAAGCTCTATGCGAAAATTAAACACCATCCCAGCGTCCGGGTACAATATGCACAGGCCTTAATCAAAGCAGGTCTGGTGACAGAAGAGCATATAGAAGAGATGGAAAACAAGGTCGTGGAAAAATTAGAAGCGGCTTATCAACGGGCTATGCAGAAAAATAAAGGAGATACATTTCATTTAGATCCGCCGGAAGTGCTGAGCGGATCACTGCCTGATATTAACACCAGTGTCCCGCTGGACACGCTTAGGACCATAAACCGGAATTTGCTTGACTGGCCCGAAGGATTTACGGTTTATCCGAAATTGAGACGTATCCTGGAACGGAGGGCCAATGCCCTGGCTGATGACGGAAAAGTGGACTGGGCGCTGGCTGAAATACTGGCCTTTGCCACGATCCTCCATGACGGCATCCCCATCCGGCTGACCGGTCAGGATACGGAACGGGGGACGTTTGCCCACCGGCATTTGGTTTTGCATGACAGCAAAACGGGTGAATCCCTTTCGCCCCTCCATGTGTTGCCCGAGGCCCGGGCCTCGTTTGCTATCCATAACAGCCCACTGACAGAAACAGCGGTGCTGGGCTTTGAATACGGTTACAGTGTCTTTACCACAGATACCTTGGTCCTGTGGGAAGCCCAGTACGGGGACTTTGCCAATGTGGCCCAAGTGATATTTGACCAATTTATATCGGCTGGCCGGGCTAAATGGGGTGAAAGATCCAATCTGGTCGTGCTCTTGCCCCACGGCTATGAAGGGCAGGGACCGGAGCATTCCAGCGCCCGATTGGAACGTTTTCTGCAATTGGCCGCTGAAAATAACTGGTTTGTCGCAAACGTGACCAAAGCGGCCCAGTACTTCCACCTTTTGCGCCGTCAAGCCTTGTTATCAGGGCGTGAAGAGGAACGGCCGCTGGTCATTATGACTCCCAAAAGCCTGATTCGCAACCCGCGTGTCGCTTCTTTTCCCCAAGCTTTAAGTGAGGGCCGTTTTCACCGGGTCCTTGAACAAACCGGATTGGGACAGTATCCCGAGCGTGTCGAGCGGCTGATCTTGTGCAGCGGCAAAATTGCAGTGGAGTTAGAGGAAAAGCTGGAGAAAGCAGAGGATAACATGGACTGGCTGCATATTGTGCGTGTGGAGGAGCTCTATCCTTTTCCCAAACAAGACATCCAACAGATCATTCAACGGTACGAGGGATTGCAAGAGATCGTCTGGGTGCAGGAAGAACCGCGCAATATGGGAGCTTGGCGTTACATGGAGCCCTATCTAAGGGACGTGGCGGGAGAGATTCCTGTCCGTTACATTGGGCGGCCCGACCGCTCCAGTCCGGCAGAAGGTTTGCATGAGGCCCACAAAAAAGAACAGGAAAGGATTGTGCAGGAAGCCTTAAGACGCTAAACACACAGCAAGAATATACACAGCTTAACCTGTTATATTCCTACTGAGGGAGGTATCTGTCATGGTGGAGGTCAAAGTGCCTGAACTGGCCGAATCCATCACTGAGGGAACGATTGTCAAATGGCTCAAAGAAGAGGGGGATTTCGTCAAGCAGGGAGATATCCTGCTCGAACTGGAAACGGATAAAGTCAATTTGGAAATCAATGCTGAACATGATGGCATCTTGCGTAAACATCTCAAACAGGAAGGAGATGCGGTCACAGTGGGAGAAGTGATTGCCCTCCTGGATGAAGAAGCAACGGGTGAACATCGGACAGCAGATAAGTCACCAGGCGAAACCCAGGATGAAGAAAGGGATAAGGATGGCAACATGGAGGCGGACGATTGGGACAGCACCCTGGGTAAGGAGCAGCTGGCCACCCCTGCCGCCCGTCGGCGGGCACGCCAGCAGGGCATTGATTTGGGCCAGGTTGAAAGTCTTGATCCCTGGGGACGGATCCATGCTGCAGATATAGAAAAGCACAAGGGAGCACCCGGACGGGCAGTGAACGGAGAAAAAGGGGAACGGGAACAAAAGCAGGTTCATCCGGAACAGGCAAAAGCCTTAGAACAGAAGATGTATGAGAGCAAACCGGTGGAACGGATACGCATGTCGCGCCGCAGGCAGACCATCGCCAGACGTTTGGTTGAAGCCCAGCATACAGCTGCTATGCTGACCACTTTTAACGAAGTGGATATGACCGCTATCATGGAACTCCGTAAGCGGCACAAGGAAGCCTTTTATCAAGAGCACGGGGTCAGATTGGGTTACATGTCTTTTTTCACCAAAGCGGTCATCGGGGCCCTGAAAAAGTTTCCTTTGTTAAATGCAGAGATTCAAGGTGACGAGATTGTGGTCAAGAAATATTATGATATCGGCGTGGCTGTTGCCACCGACCAGGGGCTGGTGGTTCCTGTTGTGCGTAATGCAGACAAGTTAAGTTTTGCCGAAATTGAGCGGGAAATAGCCTCTTTAGCCGAAAAAGCCCGTCAAAACAAGCTGAGTGTCAGTGACTTGCAAGGCGGAACCTTTACTATTACCAATGGGGGAGTATTTGGCTCCCTCCTGTCCACCCCGATTCTCAATCCCCCTCAGGTGGGCATTTTGGGCATGCATAAAATCCAAATCCGTCCGGTGGCAGTAGATGAAGAGCGGATGGAGAACCGGCCCATGATGTACATCGCCCTGTCCTATGACCATCGCATTGTGGACGGAAAGGAAGCGGTCAGCTTCCTGGTCAAGGTGAAAGAGTTGCTGGAAGATCCCGAAACGTTGCTATTGGAAGGATAAAACTAGGAATAGGATTCCCTGACAGAAGCGGGGAATCCTTTTTTTTGCCGGATATCCCTACCCTTAAGTGTTATACAACGGCCCTTTTTGGTTTTGGTATAATCGTAGCAAGAAAAGAAGGTGCCTACGATGCCGGATGGGAGTGGTTCTCATGAAAGTAAAACGCTATGGATGGCTGCATTGGCAAGCATGTCACTGAAGTGATCGAAAATACAAGGATGCATATCGTGGTCAAAACAGGTGTACCTGAGCTGGCTGAGGTGTAACAGATCAAAGGCAAACAGATGATTGCCCACCGCATTCCGATCAAAAACAACAAGGGTGAAGTGGTGGCCGCAGTCCGGCCACCGTTTTGCTGGTGGGTGAAAGCGGAACAGGAAAGGAACTTTTTGCCCATGCTATTCATCAAGAAAGCAAACGGGCCTATGGACCATTTATCCGGGTCAATTGAAGATGTCAAAATTTTTGTGATTGTCAGGGAAGGAGAACAGCTTTCACCTGAAGAATTATTAGATTGGTGCCAGGAACGGATGGCTTATTTTATGGTCCCCCGCTATGTTGAGTTCACCAACGCCTTTCCCAAAACGGCCACGGAACGGATCCAAAAATTTAAACTGAAGGAAATGGGGATCGGCAATGCCTGGGACAGGGAGAAAGCTGGCTATGTCGTCAAGCGGGATTAATCAGGAAAGGAGAGGGGAATGTGGTGTCCAAAAAGGACCTAAAGCTCAGTACCTTTGCCGAGTTTCGCCTGCCGCCAGAGGTGTACTACGGACAAGGGGCTTTGTCCACATTAAAGGATGTGGTGCCCTGTCTTGGTTCCAAAGTGCTCATTATTAGTGATGAAGTGATGGAACAAATAGGCCATGTGGAGCGTTGTGTCACTTATGTGCAAAAAGCTGGAGCAGCCCATGTCACTTATATGGGTGTCAACACAGAACCAACAGATGTGTATGTGGATGAAGCACTGCAGATGCTGCAGGAACAGAACTGTGACCTCATTGTGGCGGTTGGTGGGGGAAGCTGCATAGACACTGCCAAAGCGGTTGCTGTGGTGGCTACAAACGGCGGATATATTGGTGAGTATGTGGGAGGGCAAAAACCGATTACAAAGGAACCTGTTCCGCTTATTGCCATTCCCACTACAGCTGGTACCGGATCGGAAGTGACCAGTGTCACGGTTATCACCAACACCACTGCTGATGTCAAAATGATGATCAAGCATCCGGCCTTTATTCCTGCTGTTGCCATTGTTGATCCGCTCTTGACTGTGACTTCACCTCCCAAGTTGACTGCAGCTACCGGGGTAGATGCCTTGTGTCACGCCATAGAAGCCTATCTCTCCAGAATGGCTCAGCCGCTGACAGACACATTGTCCTTAGAGGCCATTCGCTTGATCAGCTCATCTATTCGCCGTGCATATCAACAGGGAGAGGACTTGGAAGCCAGAGACAGGATGACCTTGGGCGCCATGCAAGCAGGTATTGCTTTTTCCAATGCCTCAGTCTGTTTGGTGCATGGTATGTCCCGGCCCATAGGCGCTTTGTTTCATGTTCCCCATGGGATGTCCAATGCCATGCTGTTACCGGCAGTACTGGAGTATACTTTGGAAGCTTGTATTGATCGCATGGCAGTGATCGGCCGTGTCATTAAGCCGGAGCTGGAAGGGCAAGATGATCAAAAGGCCGCACAGGCAGCGGTACAGGAAATTAAACAATTGTGTCGGGATCTTAACATTCCCAATATGAAAACATGGGGCATTGATGAGAGCCGGTTTAGAAAAGTCTTGGATAAAATGGCCCAGGATGCCCTGGCTAGCGGCAGCCCGGCCAACAACCCACGGGTTCCAACCCATGAAGAGATTGTCAAACTGTATGAGTATTGTTATGATTATGATTATTAGCGGATTAGGTTGCATGGGCGTTGGTGTTGTTACATCAGCGCCTTTACATGCTTGTTTGGACATATGTTTTTTGAGGAAGATAAGTGAATAAGGAAGTGAAAACCCGTGACTCAAATTGATTTTTTAATCTGGGTTACCTCATGGCAAAATCCATTTTTAAATGCTTTGGCTGCCGTGTTTACATTTATGGGGAATGAGGAATTTTATTTTCTTATTTTACCTTTGGTGTACTGGTGTATGTCTAAAAAAACCGGTTTTCGCCTCTTTTATATCTTTCTGGTCTCCGTTTATGTCAATGCCTTGATTAAAATTTATACCGGTCATCCACGCCCAGTGGGAGTAGAGGGGATTCACTCTATTTTTGTTTCATCGGCAGAGGTTGGCAGTCACTATCCCTATGATTCTTTTCCCAGTGGCCATGCCCAAGGCTCCACGACATTGTGGGGGTATCTGGCTTATGTGCTCAACAAGCCTTGGTTTTGGGTTGTTTCGGTTATCCTGATTTTTTGTATTTCTTTTTCCCGTTTGTATGCTGGATTACACTGGCCTATTGACGTGGCAGCTGGCATCTTGATTGGCATCATTGTCCTGGTTGCCGGGTTTAGGGCGGCACAAACGGTCAGCCAGCTTCCAGTCTGCTTGCAGTGGCTGTTGGCTGCCGGGTTTCCTCTCCTTCTTTTGGTTGTGTTTCGGGAACCTGAAGGGGTGAAGTATGCGGGTTTTTTGTTGGGAGCCGGCGCAGCCTATTTGGTGGAGCAACGCTATGTTCAAATGAACTTGCGTACAGCGGTGTGGAAAAAAGCAATAGCCTTTTTGATTGGTATGGCCGGGATCATCACCTTGCAAACCGGTCTGAAAATCATCTTTCCTACTTATCTGTTAGCTGATTTTCTCCGCTACACCATCATGGGCATCTGGGGGATTGGTCTGGCACCCTGGATCTTTGTCAAACTGGGACTGTATCCCTCGGACCTGGACATGGGCACTCCTCTCGCACAGAAATCAGTGGGTGCCCCTTAGGGCTTAGCGGGAAGCCAAAGTGGACAGAGTGCTGGTGTAAGCACCAGCCTCTTTTTATTTGTGACCGTTAATTATTTCCTAAATAACACGGATGTGTTGGTTTCGGGACTTGTATAAGCAATGACAAAATTTAAAACGGTCAAAGATGGGGATGGATTAATGTATGTATGCGGTCGGTCCCCAGAGAAGCGGATCGAGTCATGCTCCTCCAAGTGGTATGTTTCCCCGTCCACTTCAACGGTCAGTTTGCCCGACATCACGGTCACAAATTCTACGACACCCGGTGCGTGGGCTTCTGATGGGTATTCACTGTGAGCTTGCAGGTATCCCCGATAAAGTTCAAAAGATCCTTGCGCCCCGAACAAAGGTTCAACGGTAAAGGAGTCATTGGCACTGGTTAATATAAGTCCTTCATTTTTACGGGCAAGAGAGACATTGGCCTCAACAGACAATAAAGCGGTGATCGGGATTGAGAGACCGTTGGCAATTTTCCAAATAACTGACAAGGTGGGGTTCGCTTCGCCTTGTTCAATTTTAGCCAGGGTCATTTTGCTTACCCCGATCTGGTTAGCCAAAGCTTCCATACTGAGGCCTCTGCCCCGGCGGATTTGGCGCAATTTGGCGCCAATGCGCTTGCCGACATTGTTTTCTTCCCATGGGTTATTGCTAGACATGGTATGTGCCTCCAAATGGAAAGATACAAACGAAAGGTGGTCAATCGCCTGATAGTATAATATAATATACTTTAATTAAATTAAAATATACTAACGAGAGGAACTTTTCCAAATCGCTTAACATTGTAAAGTTTCATCTTACTTAGAGTCATTATAGCAAATCTGAAAGAGAAAAAGGACAGGGCTGGGGGAAGCGTATGGAGCAAATAGAAAAACAGGTTAACCGACAGATGGATAAAGGGGCGTTAGCCCAGGGCGTTTCGGCTGGCATTCCGATTATGATTGGCTATCTTCCTATTGGAGTGGCCTTTGGTGTTATCTCCAGAGAAACGGGAGTGCCGCTTTTGGATACGGTGTTGATGTCCAGCTTGGTTTTCGCGGGTGCTAGTCAATTTATGGCGATTAACATGATCGCTATGGGCGCAAGTTTTGCGGAGATTGTTTTAGCAACTTTTGTTCTTAATTTTCGACACTTTGTGATGAGCATGTCTTTGATGAACCGGGTCAGGGAAGTGCCCAGGTCGTGGAAAGCAGCGCTCTCTTTAGGCATCACCGATGAAACCTTTGCCGTCGCTTCATTGCAAAAAGAAAAGCCTCATCAACTCTTTTTGGGCGGACTGATGTTAGCGGCTTATGTCTCCTGGGTGTTTGCTACTCTCCTGGGAGCGCTTCTCTCCAATGTCATCCCTCCAGAGATCGGTGCCAGTATGTCCATTGCCCTGTATGCGATGTTTATTGGTTTGTTGGTGCCGGCCATCCGCCAGTATTGGAAAGTGGGTCTTATTGCTGCACTCAGTGCAGGGCTTTGCACGTTGTTTTCATCCATTTTAAGCGGAGGATGGGCGATTGTCTTGGCCACGCTGCTAGGTGGGTTGGCAGGAATATTGGTTATTGATGTTGAGGATGATGAGGAGTGAGCGTATGGGGTTGTTGCTGATTATTTTGGGCATGGCTGTGGTGACGTTTGTGCCAAGATTGCTGCCGGTGTTTATTATCGACCGTTTAACCCTACCTAAATGGATGCACAAATGGTTGCGGAGCATTCCTTATGCGGCTTTGGGCGCGCTTATTTTTCCCGGGATTTTATCGGTGGAACCAAGTGCCCCTGCGATTGGTGTCATAGGTGGCGGGGTGGCTGCGCTTATCGCTTATTTCCGTGGGCATATCCTGTTGGTCATACTGGCGGCCATTTTAACGGTATTTACCTTACAAATGTGGTTGTTATAGACATGTTCGTCCAAGAGAAAGCCAGCTCCTTGCAGGTTTGATTCCTGCGGGAGCTGGCTTTGAAGTTTAGAACAAGCCTTCTACTTTGCCTTCATTGTCGATGTTCATTTTCAAGGCGGCCGGTTCTTTGGGCAGACCGGGCATGGTCATCACGTCCCCTGTTAAGGCCACAATAAACCCAGCACCGAGAGAAGGTTTTAGCTCCCGGATGGTCAGGGTGAAGCCGGTGGGGCGTCCCAGCCGTTTGGGATCATCGCTGAATGAATATTGCGTTTTGGCCATACAGATGGGCAATCTACCCCAGCCATACCTTTCAAACTGCTCCATTTGCTTTTGGGCCTTGGGTGAAAACTGGACATCGCGGGCACCGTAGATATTAGTCGCAATGGCGCGTATTTTGTCGGCAATGGAAGCTGCCAAGGGATAAGTAAATCTTAACGCCTCATCAGCTGCAGGGTTTTTGTTTTCTTTATCGGCTTGTGGTCTTTCAACAAGCTTGATGACGGTTTCAGCTAACGCCTCACCGCCACGGCCGCCCTCAGCCCAAACGCGGCACACGGTAAAAGGAACGCCTTGTTCGTGGCACCATTGTTCAATCACATTGATTTCTGTTTCTGAATCATGCAGGAAGTGGTTAAGGGCCACGACACAGGGCAGACGGAAGTGGCGCATAATGTGCACGTGCTGAGCCAGATTCTCTAATCCCTTTTTCACTGCTTCCACATTTACCACTTTTAACTGGTCTTTTGGCACGCCACCATGCATTTTCAAGGCCCGGACGGTCGCCACGATCACGGCAGCATCTGGTTTGAGCCCCCCAGTTCTGGACTTAATGTTGATAAATTTCTCTGCCCCTAAATCGGCGCCAAATCCTGCTTCAGTGACGGTGTATTCTGCTAGTTTTAAAGCCATTTTGGTGGCCACCAGGCTGTTGCAGCCATGGGCAATATTGGCAAAGGGTCCACCATGAATGAAAGCCGGGGTGTTTTCCAGGGTTTGCACCAGGTTGGGTTTTAACGCATCTTTTAACAGCAAAGCCATAGCCCCTTGCGCCTTGAGATCGGCTACGGTCACCGGCTGTTTGTCATATGTATAACCGATCACCATGCGGGATAAGCGCTGTTTCAAATCCTCAATATCTTCACTTAAGCACAGGACGGCCATCACTTCTGAAGCAACGGTAATGTCAAAGCCGTCCTGCCGTGGAACGCCTTGGGCAGGGCCGCCCAAACCAACCACGACCTGGCGCAGGGCCCGGTCATTCATATCTAGAACGCGTTTCCAGATGATCCGGCGCGGATCGATCCCCAGCTGGTTTCCTTGATGGATATGATTATCGATCAGGGCAGAAAGAGCGTTGTTAGCTGCGGTAATAGCATGGATATCCCCTGTAAAGTGCAGGTTGATATCCTCCATAGGTAAAACCTGGGAGTAGCCGCCTCCGGTTGCGCCTCCTTTAATCCCCATTGTCGGCCCCAGTGAGGGCTCCCGCAAGGCCACAACCGCTTTACGGCCTAGACGATTCAAAGCTTGCCCCAGACCGACCGTCACAGTTGATTTTCCTTCTCCAGCAGGAGTGGGACTGATACCGGTGACGAGGATCAGCTTTCCATCCTGTTTGGTTTTCAAACGTTTCAGGACATCCAGTTTCACTTTTGCCTTATAGTGTCCATATGGCTCATAGTCGTCTTCCTTGAGTCCCAGTAGTGCGGCAATGTCACCGATTGGCTTCAGTTTGGCTTGTTGGGCAATGGTAATATCATCTTGTACGATGGTTGGCGTTTGCATGCTTATGTCACTCCCGTTCTTGCTGCAGCTAAAGCTGTCAAAAATGTTTGTTTGAGTGGTTCTTGCTTATCACCCTATTTAAACCTTCCTACAATCTTCTATATTGTACAATATTATCACAAGTTATGAAATTGCTTGGTTAAAATGGAACTTTGTACAGCTGTGCCAAACAAAAAATCCCCGGACTGGGGAACTTTGTAAAGGGGAACTTGAAGGGGAGTATGGTTATACGGACTACATCATTATAATATCTCCCACAGCGGTAAAAGGTGAGTGGAAACATTAGCATTGATTTTAGCTTTAACCATACGCTTTTGATTGAGAAGGGGCGTATTCCCTTATTTCCACTCTCACTTTTCTGATTCTGCGGCTTTCCGCTTCTTCAATGGTCAGTAATAAATTTTCATAATACAGTTGTTCTCCTTTTTGGGGCACCCGTTGAAATTCTTCAACCAACCAGCCGCCAAGGGTGTGATAAACAGTGTCAGGAAGCTCCACCTTGGTCATGCGGGCAAATTCGTCTAAAGAGAAATCGGCGGAGAAAATATAAGTATTTTTATCCAGCTGGGTGATCACTTTCACTTGTTCATCATGTTCATCCCATATTTCCCCTACAATCTCTTCCAGAATATCTTCCATGGTGATCAAACCGGCTGTGCCGCCAAATTCATCAATCACAATGGCCATATGAATTTTATTTTTTTGTAGTTCCGGAAGTAGTGAAGAGATTTTCATTGACTCAACGACAAAGAGTGGCTTGCGTAACAACTTCCTGATGTCGACATGCTCGTGTTGAAGCAAAGAGGATAAGAACTCACGCTCGGATAGGATGCCGATAATATTGTCGATGCTCCCTTCATACACGGGAATCCGGGAAAATTTTTCCCTCAAAAAAACTTGTTTAATTTCTTCCACGGGTTGGTTAACTTCAACGGCCACCATATCGGGACGAGGAGTTAAAATTTCACCCACAATAATATTGTTAAAGTTAAGGGAACGGTGTACCAGTTCTTTTTCTGTTTTATCGATAACCCCTTCTTCCTCACTGATATCCACCAAAAGCTTAATTTCTTCCTCGGTAACGGATGGAACATCCTGTTTAGGACGTATAAGTTTGGACATTAAGCGCTTCAATTGGGCAAACAGCCAGCTGATCGGCGTAAACAGTTTCATCAGTAAATACAAGATGTTGGCTACGGCTAGGGAAAACGACTCAGCATGTTCTTTGGCAAATGATTTGGGCAAAATTTCACCAAAAACCAGGATAAGGATGGTCATGACGATGGTGCTGACGAGCATCCCCGTTTTTGGTCCGAACATCGCAACAAACAAAGAGCTGGCAATCGTGGCTGCTGCAATGTTAACCAGGTTATTTCCCACTAAAATGGTGGTCAGTGCTTTGTCAAAATGCTCTGATATATACAGTGCTTTTTGGGCTCCTTTTCGTTTCTCATCTGCAAAGTGTTTGAGCCGGATTTTGTTTGCACTGGAAAAAGCCGTTTCTGATGCAGAAAAAAAGGCTGACAGAACGAGTAACACCAACAAGATAATCCCAAAACTAACCGACACCTCGTCCAACTAAGCATCACACTCCAATACAAATGGGATTAAACACTATGGTATTTATTATAATTTATTATATATTAATTCTCATTATAAATTAATTAAGCGGCTAATTGAATACTTAGTCACCGCAGGGCCCGGCTTAAGTTACTGCATCAGCTGCAGCAGCTAAAAAGGCTGTGGAATTGCTCCACAGCCTTTTACTGAACCATGTTATAAGGTTAGCCGTCAGCTTTAAAGCTGCCTGTTTAAGCACTTTGCACCATTTGGCGCAACACTTTTTGCAAGATACCGCCGTTACGATAGTACTCGATGTCCACCACACTGTCCAGGCGGACAATAACGTTAAATTCAAAGCTGGATCCATCTTCACGGGTAGCCCGCACGGTGATGGTTTGACCCGGTTTCAGGTTATTGTCCAAGCCGAGGATATCAAAGGTTTCGTTACCTGTAATACCGAGCTGCTTCCAGCCCTGTCCTTCTGCAAACTGCAGCGGCAGAACGCCCATGCAGACCAGGTTGGTGCGATGGATCCGTTCGAAGCTTTCGGCAATGACTGCTTTGACGCCCAGCAAGTTGGTTCCCTTGGCTGCCCAGTCACGGGAGCTTCCGGTACCGTATTCTTTACCGGCCAGAACAACCAAGGGTGTGCCATCTTGTTGATACTTCATGGCAGCATCGTAGATCGGCATAATCTCACCGGTCGGCAGATATCTCGTATAGCCGCCCTCTGTGCCGGGGACCATTTGGTTGCGAATGCGGATGTTGGCAAAGGTACCGCGCATCATCACTTCATGGTTGCCGCGGCGGGAACCATAGGAGTTAAAGTCTTTGCGCTCTACACCCCGCTCCAGAAGATACTTGCCTGCCGGACTGTCAGGGGCGATGTTACCAGCCGGTGAAATATGGTCGGTGGTTACAGAGTCACCCAACAGGGCTAGTGCTCTCGCACCTTTAATTTCTTCGATGTCCCCCACTTCGGGCTCAAGGTTTTCAAAGAACGGAGGCTCCTGGATGTAAGTGGATTCGGGATCGAATTCATACAGGTCTCCCTTCGGCGCGTCAATTTCGTTAAAGCGCGGGTTGGATTCAAACACATTTTCATATTCTTTTTTGAATAAGTCTGAGTTCACCGTTTGCAGGGCAGCCTGCAACTCTTCCGGTGTAGGCCAAATATCTTTCAGGTAGACAGGATTGCCGTCTTTATCATGGCCAAGCGGTTCCTTCTGCAAGTCAATGTTCATGGTGCCGGCAATGGCATAGGCCACGACAAGGGGCGGTGAAGCCAAGTAGTTGGCTTTTACCTGAGCATGAATGCGGCCTTCAAAGTTGCGGTTGCCGCTTAATACGGAGCAGACGGTCAGATCGTTTTCGGCAATCGCTTTGGAGACCTCATCCGGCAACGGACCGGAGTTACCGATACAGGTGGCACAACCGTAACCAGCCACATGGAAGCCAAGGGCTTCAAGCGGTTCCATTAAACCGGCATCAATCAGGTATTGAGTGACCACTTTGGAGCCCGGGGTTAAGCTGGTTTTAACATAGGCGGGCGTGGTCAAGCCTTTCTCAACCGCTTTTTTGGCCACAAGACCAGCACCCAGCATCACGCTTGGGTTGGACGTGTTGGTACAGCTGGTAATAGCCGCAATCACCACAGAGCCATTAGTCAATTCGGAAGTTTCTCCGTTAGGATGCTCTACTTTTACTTTTTTGTTCAGTTCTTCATCGCTTAAGCCAAAGCCGCCATCCTCAACCGGTGCACGCAAGGTTTTGTTAAAGCTTTCTTTCATCTCGGACAACACAATGCGGTCTTGGGGACGTCTTGGCCCGGCAAGGGTGGGTTCAATGGTGCTGAGATCCAAGGTGATGGTGTCAGAGAAGACAGGCTCAGCACTGTCATCCGTTCTGAACAAGCCTTGGGCTTGATAATAAGCTTTGACCAGTTGGACTTGCTCTTCACTGCGTCCAGTGAGGCGGAGATAGTCCAGCGTTTGCTCATCCACAGGGAAAAAGCCCATGGTAGCCCCATATTCCGGTGCCATGTTAGCCACAGTGGCGCGGTCAGCCACACTGATGTTGGACAATCCGTCACCGTAGAACTCAACGAATTTGCCTACAACGCCTTTTTTGCGCAAGATTTGGGTTACGGTTAAGGCCAGGTCTGTTGCTGTGGCCCCTTCAGGCAGACGGCCAGTCAATTTGAAACCAACAACCTCCGGAGTCACGAAGTACAAAGGTTGTCCCAGCATACCGGCTTCTGCTTCAATACCGCCGACACCCCAGCCAACCACGCCGATGCCGTTAATCATGGTGGTGTGGGAGTCGGTTCCGACCAGAGAATCAGGGAAGACAACCTGTTCGCCGTCAACTTCCTTGGTTGCTGCCACACTGGCCAGATACTCCAGGTTCACCTGGTGCACGATACCGGTGGCCGGCGGAACGATTCTGAAGTTGTCAAAGGCCGTTTGAGCCCAGCGCAAGAAACGGTAACGCTCCTGGTTGCGTTCAAACTCCACCTTCATATTGTATTCCAGGGCATCTTTCGTTCCAAACTTATCTACCATCACGGAATGGTCGATAACCAAGTCAACGGGAACGAGAGGATTGATTTGTTTCGGATCCCCGCCGTCCTTGGCCACTTTGGAGCGCATGGCCGCCAGATCCACGACAGCAGGCACCCCCGTAAAGTCCTGCAGTACAATACGGGCAGGTTTAAACGGAATTTCACGGTCTTTATCTTCCGTTTCGGCCCAGTTGGCGATATGTTTAACGTGATCTTCTGTGATGGCTACCCCATCCACTTGGCGCAAAGCTGCTTCCAGCAGCACCTTAATGGAAAAAGGCAGCTTGGAGACCGGGCCAACTCCTTGTTCTTCCAGTTTGGGAAGGGAGAAATAGGTGTACGTTTGATCCCCTACTTGCAGTGAGGATTTGACGGAAAAAGGATCACGATACGTCATCAAAAAACCTCCTCCTCATGAGTGCCAAGCTTTAGCTGTGAAGCTGTCCCACCCTTGTTTTACTCTTTGAAACTTAGTTTCTTTTTACGACCTTATTATAGCTTAAATAAAAGGTGATGTACATATCAAATTCAGTAAAAGGGCTTTCAAAGTCGAAAAAATAACGAAAAAAATGATTTCAACCAAAAGTGGAGTTCAGCTCCAAAAAACAGTTTACCTTTACCTTCCAACAGAGTATAATTAGAAACTAAAAACAATGTTTCATACAATGAAACATTTGAGGGTGAACAAAAATGGAAAAAAAGACTGTAAGGTCTGTTGAACGGGCGCTGGATATTTTATTATGCTTTACAACCCAGCACGAATGGTCACTGACAGAAATTAGTCATCAGGTTGGTTTAAATAAGAGTACGGTTTATCGTTTGTTAGCCTCACTAGAGAAAAAAGGATTTGTCGCTAAAAATGAGGCCACGGAAAAATACCGCTTGGGCTTCCGCGTGTGGGAACTGTCCGCCCATTTAGAGCGGGTGGACGATCCAGCCGTGATGCTGTTGCCTGAAATGGAACGTTTGCGGGACATCCTGGATGAAACCGTCACCCTGTATGTACGGGATGGCAAGGAACGGGTCAGGGTTCAGGCCGTTGAAAGCAAGCAGACCATTCGCAGGGTAGCACCCATCGGCGTGCGCATGCCCTTAAATGTAGGGGCTTCAGGTAAAATCCTGGTGGCTTACGCAGAGCCTGATGTACAGGAAATGATTCTTAATGACCCCGATTGGCCTGAGCATATTGATAAAGAAGCCTTCATGCTGCAACTGTTGAAAATCCGCCAGTTGGGCTATGCTACCAGTGTGGAGGAACGGGAAGCAGGAACGTCTGCCATTGCAGCGCCCATTTTCAACCGGCAGGGTAAATGTGTGGCTGCTTTGGCTGTGTCCGGACCAACCGGAAGGCTGACTCTTGAAAAAATGGAAGAGATTGCACCAACCGTGATGGATTTTGCCTCCCGCATGAGCAAAATGGTCGGTTAAACCGGCATTTGTAATATTTTCCTGTTGCGTGTATCTTATATTCATTTCGGGCATGGGTCATCCTACTCCCAAGGAGTGATGACTCATGTCTTTTTGGCAGCGTATGGCAGACATTAATTTGCTCGTATGGATTAGTGCTGTCTTCATTTTTCATGGTTTGTTGTATTTGCTTTTGGGAACGCCCAACTGGATGAGTGTGACGCTGATGGCGACCTCGGTATGGGCCCTTGGTTTATTGATCATTCGGGCTGTCGGCCGGGCCTTGATCCGCCAAAAAACATAGACAATCTAGACAACGCCGGTCTGTGATGGAGGAGGCGATGCTGGTGAAAAAATTATGCCGTTTCAGCCGGGCTTTGGGAAGCGGTATCTTGATGGCCTGCTGGATCGTATTGCTTTTTAATGCCGGTTGCGCCATGTATAACCAAGAACAGCCGTTTCAAGCCGATTACAAGTTGCAGCAGCAAATGGACAAGAAAGGGAGCAAACCTCACAAAATTAAAGTAGATCATGATACGGCCAACCGTTCCAAACTGATCGCCAAGTCAGTGGAGGGGGTTACGGATGCAGCAGCAGTTGCCATTGATCAGGAGCTTTCTGTAGCGGTTGATGTGGCCCAGATGAAACGTTTTCAACTCAAAGGGATTCGCAAAGAAATATTCCATCGATTGCGCAAAGCCTACCCTGAATACCAGGTGCATGTCAGTACGGACCGCAAAATTCTGCAGGAGTTAAAAAAACTGGAGAAAAAAACGTACCAGCAGCAAACGGAGGCTGAGCAAAAACGTCTGCAAAAGATCAATCAAGATATGAAAGGGTAAAAGCGAATTGTAAGAGCGTGTTGTTGCCACACGCTCTTTTGCATGATGACGGGCCAATCTTCTACCTTAAAGAGTAGGGTGATCTCTTGTGTCATGAAAATCACTTCCTTCGCTTTCAGTCCTGTTTTTTATCATTTAATGTGCGCGGCTCGGTTGTCCGCATCCGCATGAGGGGCATTGGGGCCCGCAGGACAACGTCTAGCCAATGCAGGAAACGGTAGGGGGCAAACGGAGAGAGGTAATAACTTCCAAAACTGCGCAAACCGACCAAATGAATGTTAATTAAGATATAGACCATGATAATCCCGTACAACCCCATGGTGGCAGCCGCTGCCATGAGCACGAAGCGGAGCAGCCGGAAAGTAATGCCCACATTGTAAGCGGGAATGGCAAAGGAGGCAATGGCTGTCAGGGCCACCACGATGACCATGATGGGGCTGACGAGTCCAGCTCTGACGGCTGCATCGCCAATGACCAGACCACCTACAATGCCAATGGTTTGGCCAATAGTGCTAGGCAAGCGGATCCCTGCTTCCCTTAATAACTCTATCGAAAATTCCATCAGCAGTGCCTCGACAAAAGCAGGAAAAGGCACGCCCTCCCGCGCACCGGCAATAGATAAAGCCAAGGGGGTGGGGATCATCCCCTGGTGGTAGGAGACCATGGCGACATAGAGAGAGGGAAGAAACAAGGCCATAAAAGCGGCTCCATAACGGAGGAAGCGGATCACAGAGCCAATCTGCCAGCGTTCGTAATAATCCTCAGGGGATTTGAGCAATAGATGAAAGGTGACAGGCATTATTAAGACATACGGGGTTCCGTCCAGCAAGAGCACCACTTGACCATTGGTCAAGGCAGAGGATGCTTTGTCGGGACGTTCCGTTTGTTGCACCTGGGGGAAAGGGGATAAGACATCGTCTTCAATCAGCTGTTCCAAAGTGCCGCTTTCCGCCATGTCATCGACATCAGCACAGGCGACACGATAGCGTACTTCGTCGATCAGATCTTGGGTGGTAATCCCTTTGATATACATGATGGCAAAATCCCTTTTGCTACGCCGCCCCAGCTGACCGATTTGAATGACCAGGTTGGGATCCCTGAGCCTGCGGCGAATAAGGGAAATGTTGGTCCGCAAGTTTTCATTAAACCCGTCCCTCGGTCCGCGAATCACCACTTCACTCTCTGGTTCCTCAACGGATCGCTCATGTTTAATCTCCTTGGTCCCCAGAACAATTAATCCCTTAACCCCATCAATGACCAGGAGGATGGGAATAGGTAAGGCTTTGATATTATCTCCGCCTTTTCCCCTCCCCCACACCGTACGTGAGAGTTTCCCCTCATACGGCGTTCCATCCAAGTGAGTTTTAACCGATAAGTTCCATCTTGGCTTTCCNAATACAGGGAGGACGTTTGATGAAAAAGAAGTTTTTCTATAAAATGACTCTATTGTTATCATGTTTTGCATTAATATTTTCTACGGTCACACCTTATTATGCTAATGCTGTAGTTGAAGAAGATGAGGCTAACTGTGCATGCTGTGAGGCAAACGCTTATGCTAATACAAATGAAGTTGGTGGGGAACAACCGACTCAATCTGAGAGAAATAAAGTTTTGGCTGCTATTAATAGTTCGGAACAGTTTCGATCAACGAATAGTGAAATAAGAGCAAACGATGGAGCGATTGATAGAAGTCAAACTGAGGTTATAAAGGTTGATGAAGATAAGTTTATAGCAAACTTTAAAGTAGAAGATGCTGAAAATGGGTTAAGCATTCTTACTTACTTTGTGGAAATGGACAATAGAATGAATCATAGTATTGCCCTCGAACAAAAGCAATATTATGTAGCAGTTTCTGATAATGAAGTAGAATTTACTTGGGTTATGAACGATGAGACATTTCTAAATGTCATCATAAATGATAGTGGTAACATCGTTTATGATGGGGTGGAGTATGAGGTCAACGAATACATTGAACTTAAGCTGAGTGAATTAGAAGGAGAAGTCGGCACACAAAGTCTTTGTGCTTGGGCAGTAGGTGTCTTATGTGGGACTGGAGGAGGAGCAGCTTGTTACGGAGTTTGTGCTGTAAAAGCAATCGTTAACTTCCTCGGTGGATTAGGATGTGCCACAGCTTGTTGTGAGCGTCAAGTACAATTGAACAATTTTCGCTAAATAATTTTGAGCACCTAGTCATTTCCAAATATGGTTTTCCTGTATTTCAAACGATAACTGTCACCAGTGAGATGAATCACCTCGCTTTTATGGAGTAGCCGATCCAGAATGGCTGTGGTAATGGCCGGATCACCCAATAACTCTCCCCAATCTTCCGGTCCTTTGTTGGAGGTGATGATCACAGATGATTGGCCATATAGTTTGTTGATGAGTTGAAAGAAAAGATTGGCTTCATGCCGGTTGATGGCCATAAACATCAAATCATCAATGATGACAAGATCTGACTGAGTGATTCTTTTCAATTTGGTTTGGGCGCTTCTTGTTACTTCTTGGGTACGCAGCAACTGGATTAAATGATCCATGGTCACAAAGCTGACTTTGTACCCTTGCTGAACGGCTTCTACTCCTAAGCCAATGGCCAGGTGAGTTTTACCCACCCCTGGCGGGCCCAATAAGATGAGGTTATAAACTTGTTCAATCCATAAGAGTTCACGCAACTGTTGAAATTGCTGCCGGCTTAGGGCAGGCTGGGCGCTAATGTCGAACTCATCGAGGGATTGGTGGACAGGAAAGTCTGCCCACTTGAGCCGTTTGGCCAATTGTTTTTCTTCCCGCTTGCGTATTTCGTATCCCAACAGTTTCGTCAGAAACTGTTGATAACTGAATCCATTTGTTTCGGCTTCCATCAGTTGTTCCTCAATCACTTCGGCGATGGAGGCCAATTTGAGTGTTTTCAAGCTGTGTTTCAATTGCACTAAGCTTTCTGACATANTCCATCCAAGTGAGTTTTAACCGATAAGTTCCATCTTGGCTTTCCTGCGGTATTGATTGATTTTGTTTAACACCGGTTTGGACAGTTTAAGTTCGGATATCAGACGTTTGATTTCATCCATATTACTCATATGGATGATTTTATGGATAACCTTATCAACAATTCGCAGATTGTCGAATTCATCCGTACCTCCAAGATGTTTGGGTATTAGGTGATGGCAGTGCACTTCATCTGCTGTTAGGAGTCTTCCTGTGATTTCACATCTGCCCATTTTCATGCTATAACGGCTCAATCGGTTATCCATGTATTGGACTGTCGAATTAGGTAGGTTCGATTTCATTAGTTTGAGAATTTCTCTTGTTACATATGTTTTTAATTCCTTGTGTATTTTGTCTCTGCCTTTTTGTGTAAATGGTGTTGTGTCTTGATTAAATAGTTTTTGCCATGAATGTTTGACGTCCGCCAATGGGTATAGGTATACATCTGCTATTTTATATGTTCTGTATTTGTTTCTGTAAAATTTTCTATATGTCGGTGGTGGTTTGACCGGTATTTCATATTTTGACAGTCCTTTTAGTCTGTTGTGTATATATCTCCTAAGGTCATAGGCTATACGTGAGAATTCTAGGTTGACGTGGGTTGCTTTCTTGAAGTAATTGTGTATACCAAGGACAAAGCTATTGTATAGTAGTACGTTTTGTACTGAGGGTGATTTCTGTATTTGTTTGATAAGTTTCTTTGCCTGTTGTTTGATTTGCTGTTTCTTTTTGTCCCTGATACCCGAATATGCAACCCATTTATCCCCTTTTCTTTGTGTCCAAATAGTAAATCCCAGAAATTCAGTCTTCTGTTTTCTTAGGTTTACTATTCTGGACTTTTTAGGAGATATCTCCAGTTTCAGCCTGTCCTTGAGGTAAAGCCTAACAGCGTGATACCATTTTTGGGCTGTTTTCCAGTCTCGACAGAGTATTTTGAAGTCATCTGCGTACCTTACAATATATCCTTCTTTAAGATTTGTCTTTTTAAGTTCCCTGTATTTAGTGCTTTGATTGTTGTATTGGTGACGTGTTTGGAATTTCTCCCATTGTCCAGCTATCCATTGGTCTAGGTCGTTTAGAACAATATTAGATAGCAGTGGTGAGATAATTCCGCCCTGTGGTGTGCCCTTTGTAGGTACTCCTTCTCCCTGTATGGGAGCTTTAAGCATTTTCATGATGATACGGAGTATCTTTCTGTCCTGGATTCCCATATTCCACATTTGTTTCATTAGTCTTGTGTGATTGACATTGTCAAAGAATCCTTTAATGTCGATGTCTATTACGTAGTGTAATTTGGATTGATTAATGAGGCGTTTTACTCTGGCTATTGCGTGGTGTGTAGAGCGTAAGGGTCTGAATCCATAGCTGTGTTCATAGAAATGTGCTTCGGCTATAGGTTCAATGACCTGTTTAATTGCCTGTTGGATAATTCTGTCCATTATGCAGGGAATACCAAGCGGGCGTTTGTCACCGTTAGGTTTGGGGATGAATACCCTTCTGACCATCTTTGGTTGATAGTTAGAGAGTATGTCCCTGACCTTCTGGACAAGCTGTTCGTCTGATATCTGCTTAATATCCTCAATGTTTTTACCATCTGTGCCCGGAGTATTGGAGCCTTTATTTCTTTTAATAGTACGGTAGGCAAGGAGAATATTTTCCCGGCTAGTAATGATGTCATATAACCGATTAAATTTTCCGCCTTGCTTGGCTTCGTAGTATAGTGTGTCAAATGTTTTGGTCATGTTGTAATACTCCCAATACCGTAAGCTATCCATGATGGCATTCCCCCTTTCCTTTAGGGAAATGTCCCCATGTTCTTACCCGACCTCATGGAACGATGGAAAATCGGTTTTGTACTCTCCCGGACTAGGGGCTGTTCCTCTACTCCCATTACAGGAGCTTCTTCAGTCGTACCCCCGCTCTCACAACGGTAAACGCATTTCGGCATTTTGCCTTATAGCGACCATCCCGGTTGGCAGACCGTTTGAAATGGATGTCCGTTGCTTTCCTCGTTCCCTGTTCCCTAGCTATCCATGCCGGTTTTAGGTGTCCTCTCTGAGCCTGTGGGCTGGATACCGCCATTGTCCGGTATAGCGTGTTTCCTAAGAACCATTCGTACTCCACACCACCCACCCTGCGTTAGGCAGGCACTGTCTTTCGATCAGTGTGGGAGTTTAGACCCGTACATTCGAGGATTCGTCAGTCCTTATTGGACATTCTCACCATAACCGACTTTTCAGCCGCCCGGCCTATCTCATGCCATACCTTCCCTTGCGGGTGGCTTTAGGCATGATTCAGCCGACTTCACCTGGCTTCATACCTCAAGTTCTGCCAGACATGACGCATGCAGGAGTATTAGCGGTGCAGTTTCAGGCAGACATGGTGCCGTCATTCCTGCACTCAGGAACAGAGTTAGGTCTTATTAGGACCCTCCCATTTCCCGCAGTCCTGCGGTTATAGGGAAACGAGTCGCACG
>NZ_BMKZ01000021.1 GCF_014644735.1 Caldalkalibacillus thermarum
ACCATCAGCCTGTCCATGATATCGTAGATGAAAATAGAACTTGGAGACACCTCGATTTTTGGGAATATAAGACATACTTACACGCTCGTCTTCCGAGGACGAAGTGTAAACAATGCGGAAAAACACGTACTGTCCAAGTGGAGTGGTCAAGACCAAACAATCATTTCACTTGGAAATTTGAATCTTATGTCTTATCGCTGATGAAAGAAATGCCCGTAGCTGCTGTTGCCAGAGAAGTTCGGGAACACGATACTCGATTATGGCGTATATTTCACTATTATGTGCATCGTGCGATGCAGGAATTAGATCTGAGTACAGTTAGACGAATTGCCATTGACGAAACGTCTGTCCGTAGAGGGCATGATTATATTACATTATTTGTTGATGTTGATACGAAAAAGGTCTTATTTGCAACTGAAGGCAAAGACTCCAGTGTTTTATCTCAGTTTAAACAACACCTTGAAGATAAAGGGATACCTGCTTCACAAATTGAAGAGTGTTGCTGTGACATGTCCCCCGCCTTTATCAATGGGATTGAAAGCACATTTCCGAATGCCAAAATAACTTATGACAAATTTCATGTCATGAAAATGGTCAATGAGGCGGTAGATACCGTTCGTCGTGCAGAACAAAAAGAAGTCGATGACTTAAAAAAGACACGATACATCTGGTTGAAAAACGAACAAAACCTTACGGCTAAACAGCGTGAACAGCTGATCAAACTCAAAGATACAAACTTAAAAACAGCTAGAGCATACAAGATTAAACTTGCCCTTCAAGACTTTTGGACGTATCCGGCAATCTTAGCCGATATATATTTCAACGAATGGTACAACTGGGCTATTCGTTCACAGCTTGAACCAATAAAAGAGGTCGCTCGTTCCCTTAAGAGACATCAAGAGGGTATCCTTCGATGGTTCCAAACAAAAATCACAAATGGCCTTCTTGAAGGCATTAACAGTCTCGTTCAAGCATCAAAACGTAAAGCAAGGGGCTATAGAACAACCAAAAACTTCATCAGTATGGTTTATGCAACGGCTAATAAGTTAGATGTTGTAGCTCAGCCCTAAGGGCTGGACTTATTCCTTGTCAGCTTAATAACACCCACCTCTATTCTCGGGAGAGCGGTCAAGCGGTTTGGGCTTGAGGGCTCTCCCGAGAATAGAGATACTATGAAAAGCTGACAAGGATAATCTTCTCTACTTCTTGCTAATTCCACAGTAAATAGCGAAGAGCCTAACATTAATTAAATAATTATGTCATATTTTATTACATAAATAGTGATTTTTTATTAAATTTTTATATTATAAAGAATAACAGAAATAATTTTTGACCATACATAATTTTCTGATATTTTATGTAGCGGTTAAAAATTAACTACTATTCATTCAATTTAATTTTTAAAAGTGATGGAGGGACGATGATGAAAGGAAAAATCTATCGAATCTTCTTAGTGGTTATGACAATTATGATGATTTTAAGTGCATGTAGCAACAGCAGCTCTAGCAATTCGACATCAGGTGGTTCGGATTCCTCTGAAAGTAATACTAAGCCAACATATGGAGGAAAGTTAGTTAGAGCAGCTATTTATGGTGACCCGCAGAACTTGGATCCTGCGATACGTGCACATGGAACCTCTACTTCTATGATTACATGGAATATTTTTGAACCTCTTATTCGCTTTGATGCAGTAAAAGGAGTGTTTAATCCTGCAAATGCTGAGAGTTGGAAAATCAGCGATGATGGATTGGTTTATACATTTAAGCTAAGAAAAGGTGTGTTATTCCATAACGGACGGGAAGTGACTGCGGAAGATTTTAAATATTCTTTAGAAAGAGTTTTGAATCCGAAAACTGCTTCTCCAAATGCCGGAAGTTTAACAATTATTAAAGGAGCCCAAGAGTTTATTGATGGGAAAAGCAAAGAAGTTAGTGGCATCAAAGTAATTGATCCATACAATCTAGAAATTACTCTTACTAAACCAGATAATACATTTTTAACCATTATGTCTCTTCCTTATGCAGCTGCTGTTCCAAAAGAGGTAGTGGAGGAAAAGGGAGAAAAGTTTGGACAAGAGCCGGTTGGAGCAGGTCCATTTAAATTTAAGAGCTGGATAAGGGATAGTGAAATCGTTCTTGAAGGAAATAAAGAGTATTATGGGGGAAGACCTTATTTGGATGAAGTAGTTTATAAGATTATGACGGATCAATCCACTCGTGACAATGCATTTGCTTCCAAACAGTTAGATATGATGGTGTTAGGTGATGCTCAATACCCTAAATATAAAAATGATCCTACTTTTAAAAATCAAATAATTGAAGTGCCTGAATTATTTACAAGAAACCTGAAGTTTAATTTGAAGAAAAAAGGCCCTTGGCAAGATGTTCGTGTACGACAAGCTATCAACTATGCTATTGACAGAGATTCTATTATTAAAGCGGTTCTTCAAGGAAAAGCTTATCCTGCGGTAGGAATCTTACCGCCTACGATTAAGGGATACAACAAGAATGTTACTACGTACAAATACAACCCAGAAAAAGCAAAAGAATTACTGAAGGAAGCTGGGTATGAGGATGGTTTTACCTTAAAAATCTTAACGACTGATCATCCTGCCTTTGGTTTACCAGCAGTTGAAGCATTAAGTGGATACTTGGAGAAAGTTGGAATTAAAGTGAAAATAGAACAAGTTGATTTTGCATCACTCTTGGATCGCGTTAACGCTGGAGATTTTGATGCGGCTATGTATTCAAACGGCGGGCAAACCCATCCTGTTGAATATCTCACACGTTATTTTCATAGTAAATACTTTGGAGCTTCGGGGAACACTGGATATTACAAAAATGAAAAAGTAGATGCCTTGCTTGACGAGGCGGCGCAAACGACAGATGAAGACAAAATGATTAGCTTGGTGCAGCAAGCGGAGGATTTAATTATGAAGGATGCACCTTGGTGGTTCTTTAACTACAATAAAGCAGTTATTGTACATCAACCGTGGGTTAAGGGTTTGCAGCCAGTGCCAACTGACATTGATTACCAAGATTTGACAAAAGTGTGGATTGACGAAAAAATGAAATAACCAAGGAGGGAGCTAGATGGTTGGCTACGCTGTCCAACGTTTGCTCGGTGCAATTCCGATATGGATTGCCATAACTTTGATTACGTTTATTTTGATGAACGTTATCCCTGGGGATCCGGTAACGCAATTAATGGATGCCCGCGGCGGTTCGATGGATAAAAAAGTAATCGAACAGATTCGTGAGGAATGGGGTCTTAATGATCCTCTTCCTTTACAATATTTACATTTTATTCAAGGGTTTGTACAAGGTGATTTAGGTACGTCTTATCAAACAAGAAGTCCTGTTACAGATCTTTTATTAGAAAGAATTCCTGTAACGGCACAAATTACATTCCTTGGATTAATTGTGGCCATCGTTTTTGGGATAACGATAGGTATCATTGGTGCTTTAAAACGAGGATCTTGGCTTGACTCTTTAGTAAGCTCATTTTCCATTGCTGGTGTATCCTTACCTTCTTTCCTTATTGGTTTGATTTTGATGTATATATTTGCTGTGAAGTTTCAACTATTACCTGCTTCTGGCTATGCTTCAGGAGAATTGAAATTTTTAATCTTGCCTTCGATAACTCTTGGATTGGGCGTATGCGGAGTAATTGCTAGAATTACACGGTCTTCCATGATTGATATCTTGAAAATGGATTTTATGACAACAGCATATGCAAAAGGGATCTCTTCTTGGCGTGTTGTTTTGCTACATGCTTTAAAAAATGCACTTCCTCCAATTATGACGATTATTGGTGTTCAGATGGGCTTTCTGCTTTCCGGAGCTGTTATAACGGAAACAATTTTTGCACTTCCAGGAATCGGGCGGTTACTTGTTGACGGTATTTTACAAAGAGATCTTCCTACAGTACAGGGATGTGTTGTTTTTATTACTAGCGTGTTTTTAATCATTAACTTAATTACTGATATTTTTTGCCGATGGATTGATCCGAGAATACGGCTGGATACTTAACAAGAAAAAGGAAATGGCATGAAAAATTCTATGAAAAACTCCTGTGGGAGCAGTTGCAGGAATACAACTTTTGGAGTGCTATGTCTGTAAATTAGGTTAATACAACAAACTTGCTACTTCCTTTACTTAGGTTAGGTACTTGGTGTACGTAGTAATCTCGCTATTAACTTAAAACAACAGGGATGCAAGTTTTTTATAAAGTACCGTAATTTCGATGAATAAAAAGGGGATGATCGTATGAATTTGGTAAATTCACCCGTACTGAAGCGGGAAGTTGTACAGCCGAAAAAAAATGAAAAGAAAAGGAAAATGCGTTTTTCCCTTTCCATGATTGGAATTGGAGCTATGGGAGCAGTGGTGTTAGGAACAATAGCTGTTCCACTCTTTGCTCCATATAATCCAAATGTCAATGATTTGACTCAAGTATTACAGCCACCTTCTGCAGCACATTGGTTTGGAACGGATCATCTAGGCAGGGATATTTTTACTCGCGTTTTATATGGGGGACAGAAGTCTTTGATTATTGCAATTGTCGTTCAATTAATTGCGGTGGTTCTAGGAAGTCTTTTAGGACTTTTAGCAGGCTACTTTAGTGGAGTTGTTGATAAGATTATTATGACTATTACCAATATTATGTTCAGTTTTCCGGGACTTTTATTTGCGATTGCAATCATGGCAGCATTAGGGCCTGGAATTGCCAATCTAATTTTGGCTTTAGCACTCGTTAGCTGGCCGGAAATCTGCAGGCTAGTTCGCGCTCAAACCCTATCACTAAAAGAAAGGGAGTTTGTTGAAGGGGGGTATGCACTAGGAGCAAGCACATTCCGCATTTTGTTTCGCTATATTCTGCCTAACTGTTATGGGAATATCACTGTAATCGCTACATTAGGGATGGCCTCGACAATTTTAGCTGAATCAAGCTTAAGCTTTCTAGGACTTGGAGTTCAACCACCCGATCCTAGTTGGGGTTCAATGATAAATCAAGGGAAAGATTACATGTTTAATGCACCATGGTTTCTTTTTATTCCTGGAGCAGTAATGTTCATCACAATACTGGGCATCAATTTGTTAGGAGATGCTCTTCGTGATTATTTTGATCCAAAAATGAAATCGAATAAATAATGTTGGAAAGGAGGAAGGAATTAATGTCCGCTTTACTTGATGTGAGGGATTTACGTGTAGGTTATTACAATAATGAAGGAATTACAGAGGTATTAAGAGGCGTTAACTTTTCCGTAAGAAAGGGAGAAAGCCTCGGGATTGTAGGGGAATCTGGATGCGGAAAGAGCATGACTTCCATGGCCGTTATGGGGCTTTTGAAAAACAAGGGATTAGTTGCTTTTGGGGGCGAGATTTTATGGGAAGGCAAGAATTTGTTACAACTAAAGAAAAAGGATTGGAGACAACTGAGAGGAAACAAAATTTCGATGATTTTTCAAGAACCAATGACCGCATTAAATCCTTTGTTAACGATCGGTCGTCAAATAACAGAACAAATTTGCGCTCACCAATCAGTCAGTAAGAAAGAAGCGGAAAAATTAGCCATTGAACTATTGCAGATGGTTGGAATTCCTTCTCCTGAGCAAAGGATGAGAAACTATCCGCATGAAATGTCTGGAGGGATGAGACAAAGAGTAATGATTGCAATGGCAATAAGTTGTCAACCTCAATTATTAATCGCTGATGAACCTACGACGGCATTGGATGTGACGATTCAAGCCCAGATTCTTGAGCTTCTTTCAAGTTTAAGAGAGAAACTAAATATGTCTCTTATCCTTATAACTCATGATTTAGGAGTGGTAGCAAACCATTGCCAAAGGGTGATTGTTATGTATGCAGGAAAGGTGGTGGAAGAGGCAAGCAAAGATGAGTTATTTAATAATCCAATTCATCCGTATACAAAGGGATTGCTGAAATCTGTTACTTCTTTGGAAGAAAAAGTGGATCGAATTTATTCCATTCCCGGTCGTGTTCCTTTACCAGGGGATATTAAGGAAGGTTGTGTTTTTCAAGATCGCTGTCCCCTTGCGGAAGGTCGTTGCTATACCCAAGAACCACCATTTGTACATGTAGAAGGTGCCAGGAAGGTGAGTTGCTGGAAATATAAAGAAAGCTCAGAGGAGGTCTTGTAAAATGCAAAGCCTACAAAAAAAAGAATCATTAATGGAAATTAAAAGATTAAGGAAATATTACCCTATTAAGAAAAACTTTTTTCAAAAATTAAAAGGAGAAAAAAATGGAATTATCAAAGCAGTTGATGATGTGAATTTCACTATTTATCGAGGAGAAACATTAGCGCTTGTAGGAGAATCAGGATGTGGAAAAAGCACAACCGGTCGTTCGATATTAAGACTCATTGAGCCGACAAATGGAGAAGTATATTTTGAAGGAAAGAATATCCTAAAGTATTCAGAAGAAGAATTAAAAATGGCTCGGCGTGAGATGCAAATTGTGTTTCAAGACCCATATGCATCATTGCATCCGCGAATGACAGTCGAAGAAATTATTATGGAACCATTGACGATTCATCGTATAGGCAAATTGTCAGAACGAAAGAAAAAAGTAGAAGAATTAATGGAAACAGTAGGCCTTTCTCCAAAAATGAAAGATCGATATCCACATGAATTTTCAGGTGGGCAGCGACAGCGCATTGGTATTGCAAAAGCATTAGCCTTAAATCCAAAACTAGTAATTTGTGACGAACCAGTTTCTGCACTGGATGTCTCTGTTCAAGCACAGGTAATTAATTTGCTGAAAGATCTACAGCAAAAATATTCCTTAACCTATTTGTTTATTTCACATGATTTAAGTGTGGTTAAACATATTTCAGATCGGGTCGGTGTGATGTATTTAGGGAAATTAGTAGAAATTGCCCACACTTCGGAGCTATTTGAGCGGCCTTCCCATCCTTACACTCAAGCCCTTCTTTCTGCTAGACCGGTTATTAATAAGGAAGAACGTCGAGAACGTATTGTTTTGGAAGGGGAGTTGCCAAGTCCGCTTAATCCACCAAGAGGATGTCGCTTCCATACCCGATGTCCGTTTAAAATAGCTAAATGTGAAGAAGAAGAACCGGTAATGAAAGATATAGGGGGGGGGCACTATTTAGCTTGTCACTTGAATTAAGACGAGCTATTTATTGGTTATTATATCACCTTTATTTTGGAATGAATAAATGCAATGACAAAAAAATCCTTTTATTTATTAGCTTTTATTGTATTTTTATCGATGACAGGATATGGAATCGTATTACCAGCCCTTCCCTATTTAGCAGAAGACATGGGGCTTAGCTCTTTCCAAATGGGTAGTCTTATTACTGGATGGGCTTTTGCACAATTTATCGTCGTTCCTTTTTGGGGAAGGATCATTGACCTAATAGGTAGAAAGCCCATTTTAATTTTTGGGTTATTTGGGTTTGGCATAGCTTTTTCCTTGTTGCTTTTTGCACACACGTATAGTCAACTGCTCTTGATTCGAATTATTGGCGCTATTCTTTCAACAGGGATGTTACCTGCTTCCTATGCGATGGTAATTGATTATTGTGGGAAGGAGAAGCGGGGACCTGCACTTGCAAAGTTAGCTGCCGCAAACGCTCTTGGATTCCTGTGTGGTCCAGTAGTTGGAGGGATTTTTTCTCCAATAGGGGTTTCGGTACCATTTATGATTGCCGGCTTATTAAGCTTTGCATCAATTCCACTAGCTTGGATTTTTCTTAAAGAACCAATAGAAAAACATTCTGAGAAAAATGTTTTGTCCTTTAAAAGCTCTCTAAGAATCATGTTCCACCGAGGTTATCGGGAGCTATTTATAATTACCTTTGGTTTAGCTGTGGCTGCTTCAAGCGTATTTTCGATGCTAGGTTATTTTATGATTGATCGATTTAATTCCACTGCAAGTGAAACAGGTATTGCTTTTAGTACTCAATCTATGGCAGCTGTCGTTATTCAGATGTTTATAATGGGGTTTATTTACAGGAAATTTAAGGAAGAAGAAATTGCGAAAATAGGGTTAGTACTAGAAACATTTGGGTATTCGTTTATTGCTTTTTCGTTTCAACTTTGGATGATCTTTATTGGCTGCGCTTTTATTGGAGCGGGTCAGGCATTAGCGCGTCCTACTCTGTTAGCTATTTTATCAAGACAAGAAAAGATGGGGAAAGGAATGGTGATGGGGCTGCAACAATCCATGGATAGCTTCGGCCGTAGTGTTGGACCATTGTTGGCTGGATGGCTTTTTACATTTGGTTCATCAGCACCGTTTATCGGTTCGTCAATCATCTGTTTTGCGCTTTTTCTTTTTTTCTTCTACCTCGGTGCACGTCAGCAAAATAATATTGAGTATCAAAATTCAGGAGGGAAAGATGGATATTTTGTTAAATGATTCCATTATTTCACGAGAAGATCTTACTATTGATCCAGAAGATCGAGGCTATCAATTTGGGGATGGCATATATGAAGTGGTGCGCATTTACGAGCGTCAGCTATTTGAATGGGAGGCACATGCCAAGAGGCTGGAATATAGTGCAAAAGAGCTCATGATTAGCTTGCCGGTAAGAATCGAGGAGTTATACCAAAACCTTTTAAAGCTCATCAAAAAAAGTAGTGTTTCAGTAGGCTATGTATATATACAGGTAACTCGCGGAACAGCTCCAAGAGCGCACGGATTCCCGGAAAATTGTAAGCCGAATTTAATCGCATATGCACGCGAAATGGCACGCCCGCTTATGAAAATGAAGAATGGAGTTCGGGCTGTTACGGCAGATGACATTCGATGGTTAAGAGTGGATATTAAAAGTTTAAATCTTTTAGGAAATGTATTGGCTAAGCAAAAAGCGATTGAGGCGAAGGCAGAGGAAGCAATTCTTATCCGTAATGGCATTGTAACGGAAGGGAGCAGTTCGAATGTATTTGCGATCCGCGAGGGGAAATGTTTTACACACCCAGCGAACCATTACATTCTAAATGGCATTACTCGACAGTTAGTTCTTCGGTTATTGAATGAAATAGGTGTAGCAGTCGAAGAAAGTCCTATTACCAAAGAAGAATTATTCGAAATGGATGAGATATTTATTACAAGTACTATACATGAGATTTGTCCAGTTATAGAGATTGATGGAGTGAAAATAGGGAATGGAGCCCCGGGAGTACTAACGGGGAAACTTCAATCGTTATTTGATAAACTTATTTTCCCTGCCTCTTCCATTCATTATTCATCATGACTAAAAAATCTAGCAAACCTGTTCAAAAGCATGTAAGTTAACTTACTTTATCAAACTTTCATTTAGGGAGTGTGGCCATATGCAAATAGCTCAAGAGTTTACATTTTCTAAACGTTTTCCTCATTTGCCTTTAGTCGGGGCAGCTTTTTCGGGCAAACAATCAAATGTAATCCCACTTTCATTCGGATTTCCTGCTCCGGAGCTGCTTCCTGTTAAACAATTGTCCAGCGCTTCAGTGACTGCACTACAAACACAAGGAAAGGAAGCTTTACAATACACGGGAGGAATTGGTCAGCAAAAGGTGATTCAATGGATTAAACAACGCGCTTTATTACGTTCCATTGAAGTAGAAGATAGCAATATTATGATTACTACAGGATCAATGCAGGGAATTGACTTAGTCACTAGGACGCTGACAGATCCAGGAGATCACGTTTGGATAGAATCACCTTCTTTTTTCGGGGCAATACGTTTATTCCTTTTAGCAGAAGTGCAATTAACCTCTTTTCCGATTGATGAATATGGATTAAGGGTTGATTTAGTCGAGCAAGCGCTTATTGATGCTAGAAAGAATAATAAACCCATACCGAAATTTTTATATGTTATGCCGAATTATCATAATCCTAGTGGAGTTAGTCTTTCGGTGGAAAGAAGAAAAAAACTTGCTGAACTTGCCTATGAATATAACTTTTTCGTGGTGGAAGATGATGCTTATGTCGAATTAAGCTTTTCAGGGAAATATCTCCCAGCCATTTATTCTTTTGGCCCGGAACGAGTTATCTATCTAAGTACATTTTCTAAAATTGTTGCACCTGGAATACGAATGGGATGGACAATTACTGATAAGCGAATACTAGAAAAAATGAAAATGTTAAAATCTGATGGTGCCACAAGTGTATTTGTACAGGAAATTACTTCTCAATTTTTAAGTAATATGGATTTTGATAGACATCTTAACCAATTAATCCATTGCTATCGTTCTAGGAGAGATGCAATGATCCAATCTATCAATGATTATTTTGGTGATAATGTTTCTTTTATCATCCCAGATGGCGGATTTTTCATTTGGTTAACATTTCCTAACGATGTAGATACGACCGGTTTTTTACAACAATCGATTGACAGAGGTGTCAGTTATATTGATGGAAGACATTTCTATTTTGGAAATGTAGAGACAAACCATCTCCGCCTTTGCTTCACATATTGTAATGAGGAGCAGATTCGGAAAGGAATTAGTTGGATAGCAGATTCCTACTTTGAGTACAAAAAGAAATTCGATGTATTAGGAGGAGGAGTGTAAAAATGTCTAATTTATCTGTCAAAACTAAGAAAATATCGCCAAATGTTTATATCAGGATTGACATTCCTCAAGAATATATCGATAAATTGAAAGAGATTTGTTCAATGGTAATTGTTGAACCATGGAAATACGGTCAACCAGAACCTGTTCCGAGTTCTGATTTATCTGAATGCAATGTAATTCTTACTTTAGGATTACATGATCCTCTTCATATTTTAAAAAATGCTCCAAATGTGCAATGGGTTCAGTCTATAAGTGTAGGGACGGATGCAATGATAAATGATGATGTTATTAACAGTGATGTGATTATTACGAATACTAAAGGTTGCACTTCTGTACCAATTGCCGAGCATACTATTGCTATGATCACCTCTTTCGCACGAGGAGTTCCTACAATGATTCGGAATCAAAAAGAACGAAAATGGGAAAGAATTCCTGTAATAGATTTGGAAAATGCTACTGTTGGGATTATTGGTTATGGAGAAATTGGTTTTGAAATTGCAAAAAGATGTCGATCACTAGGGATGCAAGTAATTGGTTGCCGGCGTAACCTAGGAAAAAAGAATCGCGAGTTTGAGCCAGCGAACATAGTAGTTGGGATGGACCAAGTTGACGACGTGATTTCCCATTCAGATTTTTTAGTGCTGGCTCTTCCTTCAACAAGGGAAACTGTTCATTTCTTCAATAGGGAACGATTAAGAAAAATGAAACAAGGAAGCTATTTGATTAATGTTGGCCGCGGAAATACGGTAGTGGAAGAAGATTTAATAGAATGCTTGATTAATAATAGGATTGCTGGAGCAGCTTTAGATGTTTTTGAGGTAGAACCGCTTCCGAAAGAACATCCTTTTTGGCAATTGGAAAATGTGATTGTTTCGCCTCATAATGCATACTATTCGCCGAAAACAATGGATCGATATATGGACTTGTTTATGCGGAACCTTAAGCTTTTTTCAGAAGGTAAGCCATTGATCAATATCGTAGATAAACAGTTGGGGTATTAAATAACTCAATTTTCACACAGTAAAAATTAATATCAATTCTTGATGTATATATAAGATTGATGATGTATAAAATTTTGTGTAAAGCATTTTGCTAGGCAAAAAGAAAAAAGGTAGGGTATTCTCTGATTTGAACCAAAAATCTTAGAGAAAGGAGTACCCTACCTATGTCTAAAAGTATACCGAATGTAGACTGGGCAAATCAACTGGAAAGTGTCATTCGTCAGTTTGTGAAGGAAAAATTAGAGCTGATTATGCGGGAAGAAATCAAACATTTCCTCGAAATCGAACAGGCGGACACATCCAATATGAGAAACGGCTACTATCAACGAAATCTAGATACGCAATATGGCCGGATTGAGGGTCTTTTGGTTCCAAGAGACCGAAACGGGGAATTTCAAACACAGTTGTTTGCCCCTTACCAACGGCACACCGGCTGGCTGGAGGAAGCAATGATTAGGATGTATCAAAGTGGCATGAGTACACGGGAAATTGGCAAGTTTATCGAACGAATTCTAGGAAGCACCTATTCTCCTGCGACGATCAGCCGGATTACCGATGTCGTGAAGGAAGACATCGAGAAATGGCACGCTCGTCCACTACACCAGCGTTATTCGGTCTTATATTTGGACGGCTTGTACGTGAAACTTCGCCGGGATACGGTAGAGAAAGAAGTTATTTATGTGGTATTAGGAGTGAATGAAGAAGGATATCGCGAAATTCTGGATTTCTTCGTGGGAGGACAAGAAAGCGCCTATGGATGGCGGGAGATTCTCCAACAGCTCTACAAAAGAGGCGTCAAGGAAGTGCTTCTGGGCGTATTCGATGGACTACCGGGGCTGGAGGAAGCCTTTAAGGCGGTGTATCCGAAAGCTGATGTGCAGCGCTGTGTCGTGCACAAAGTCCGCAACACCCTCAGCCGTGTTCGGAAAAAAGACCAATTCGAAGTGGCCGAGGATCTCAAGCTGATTTATCGCGCGCCGAATAAGGAGATGGCGTTACAAATGTTTCAACAGTTTGAGTCGAAATGGTCCAGCAAGTATCCGAGAGAAGTTCAATCTTGGGCAAATGAGTTGGATGTCCTTCTCACCTTTATGGACTATCCAAGCAGTATTCGAAGTGTGATTTATACGACCAATGCCATCGAACGAACGATCAAGGAGATTCGGAAACGCCTAAAACCGATGAACAGTTTGAGCAGTTTAGAAAAAGTCGTATATTTGACGATACAGGACTTTAACGAGAAATGGGCAGGGCGAAAGTTGCGAGGATTTGCCGAAGCGCATGAAGCCCTCGAGCGAATGTTTGAAGAACGTTATCATTAACCAAATACTGTAAATAAACAAAATAGGGGGATTCTCCCTTTCCACACATGAGACTGAATATTCAGTCTACTGTGTGGAGAAAATCAGTCCCCTATCAAATCAAATCCATTTCAGAGAAACCCTACCCCATTTACATTACACAAAATTCTTGACGGTACCACATCAAACCGACATTCATCTCCCACTTTCGCTTCGCTTAGAAGTGGGAGACTTCTGTCGGAGGTAAGTTAAAAGCCGACAAGCCATAAACTGTGACAGCCTCTATTCTGCTAACCAGATAAAGTAAGCTAAGAAGACAAAGAACAACACATACATCATAGGATGAACGTCCCTATATTCCCCTTTAAAGATTTTGGTCAACGGATACAAGATAAATCCTAAGGCGATCCCGGTCGCAATGCTAAAGGTTAAAGACATGGCAATAATCGTAATGAAGGCCGGAATGGCAAACTCAAGCTTGTTCCATTCAATAGATGCCAGCGCACTCGCCATCAACACCCCGACAATAATGAGCGCCGGAGACGTCAATCCTGGATGCTCCAAAAAGATTTCTAATAACGGGGAGAAGAAGAGAGAAACCAAGAACAAGCCCGCCACGACCATAGAGGTAAAACCGGTGCGCCCGCCCGCAGCGACCCCAGCCGAAGATTCAAGATAAGAGGTTGTGGTCGAAGTCCCCAGCACAGCTCCGGCAATTGTCGCAATAGAGTCTGAAGCCAGCGCCCGGTTCGCCCGGGGGAGCTTGTTGTTTTTCAAAAACCCAGCCTGGTTGGCTACCGCCATCAATGTTCCTGCCGTATCAAAAAAGTCAACGAACAAGAAGGTAAAAATAACAACCAGCATTTGGGCCGTAAAGAACTCTTCCGGATGACTTAAAGGATAAGTGATGGCCTCCCCAAATGTTGGCGCAATGCTGGGTACACTGGACACAATGGCGGATGGAACAGAAACAATACCTGCCACCATACCGGCCAATGCGGTTAAGATCAGCCCATAGAAGATGCCGCCTTTAAAACCACGGATCATAAACAAGGCGGTAATGACAAGCCCGAAAATAGCCAGCAATGTCGGAGGCGCAGTTAATTCACCCAAACGCACAAAAGTGACTTCATCGGCCTCGATAATACCAGCATTTTTCATACCAATGAAGGCAATAAAGAAACCAATCCCTGCACCAGCGGCCAATTTGAGCTGCAGAGGAATCGCATTAATGATCGTTTCGCGCACTTTGGTAATCGTCAAAATAAAGAAAATGACACCCGATACCAGTACACCTGCTAGCGCTGCTTGCCAGGGAATTCCCATGCCTATCACGACGGTATAAGCAAAGAAAGCATTCAGCCCCATGCCTGGCGCCAAGGCAATCGGATATTTAGCCCACAACCCCATAATTAAACAGCCAATCGCTGAGGCAAGTGCCGTTGCTACAAAGACAGCCCCTGGGTCCATCCCGGCATCAGCCAAAATAAAAGCATTAACGAACAAAATGTAAGCCATAGCCAAAAAAGTGGTCAAACCTGCCACAAACTCTTGCCGGTAAGTCGTTTGGTGCTTTTCAAATTCAAAATAACGCTCCATTTTGCTCCTCCTCATTTCATATAACTTGATGGCAAGAAAAAAGCCTAGGCTCTTTCTACCTAGGCTTTGCTACTGAGTGAAAATGACATGCAGAGATGCTGAAATGACAGAGGAGGACCTCTTCATTCCTGTTTCTCCGCACGTAGTCAAGCAATTTACGGTTGCCTGGTAGAGACACCTGAGCCATATTCTCAGGCATATACGCGCGAAACACACATATTTTTACACGGAGCACCCTGTTTTAACGAACGTGATGCATAAACACAAAACTGAACATCTTCAGTGTAAAAAATCGGTCGGATTTTGTCAATATAAAAGACGAACATTTTTTGTATTTGGTATAAAAAAGTTCGTGTAATACATTTCCGCATACACATCTTTCTGGTCTGTTACTCCCACTCAATCGTGGCCGGTGGCTTGGAGGTGATATCATACACCACGCGGTTGACGCCGGGCACTTCATTGCAAATGCGGTTGGAGATCGTTTCTAATACTTCATAAGGAATGCGCGCCCAGTCAGCTGTCATACCGTCCACAGAGGTTACAGCCCTGATTCCCACTGTATAATCGTAAGTGCGGGCATCCCCCATCACGCCGACAGAGCGTATGTTGGGCAAGGTGGTAAAGTATTGCCAAATCTCCCGCTCCAGGCCGGCCTTTTTAATTTCCTCCCGTAAGATATAGTCTGATTCCCGCACAATCTCCAATTTCTCTTCAGTCACTTCGCCCAGCACCCGGATAGCCAGGCCGGGACCAGGAAAAGGCTGACGCCACACAATTTCTTCTGGGAGCCCCAGTTCTTCCCCTAATTTGCGCACTTCATCCTTAAACAGCGTATTAAGGGGCTCAATAAGGTCCATCTTCATCTCTTCCGGCAGCCCGCCCACGTTATGGTGGGATTTAATCGTTTGGGCTGTTTCCGTTCCGCTTTCTATAATATCCGTATACAGCGTTCCTTGGGCCAGAAACTCAATGCCTTCTAACTTGCCTGCTTCCTCTTCAAACACATAGATAAACTCATTGCCAATAATTTTACGCTTCTGTTCCGGATCAGAAACCCCTTTTAGCTTTTGCAAGAAGCGCTGGCGGGCGTCCACTTTGATCACATTCATCTGAAACTTGTCGGAGAAGGTTTGCATGACACTTTCCGCTTCACCTTTGCGCAACAAGCCGTGGTCCACAAATATGCAAATGAGTTGGTCACCGATGGCGCGGTGAACCAGGGTAGCCACAACCGAGGAGTCCACCCCTCCGCTCAAAGCACACAGCACCTTTTTATCTCCCACTTGTTCCCGGATGGCTGCCACGGCTTGATCAATAAACGCACCCATCGTCCATTCACCTTGACAACCACACACGTCATAAACGAACCGTTTTAACATGTCCATACCATTTAAGGTATGTTTAACCTCGGGATGAAACTGAACAGCATACAACCCGCGATCCGCATCTTCCATCGCCGCCACCGGACAAGACGGGCTTTCCGCCGTAACGAGAAACCCGGAAGGAGGTTCTTTCACCAGGTCCCCGTGACTCATCCACACAACCTGCTCCTCTTGAAGTCCCTTAAACAAACGGGAAGTGGTATTTAAACGGAGTTTCGCCTTCCCATATTCCCGATGCTGCGCTTTTTCAACCTGTCCTCCAAAATGGTGAGACAAAAGTTGCATGCCATAACAAATCCCCAAAATGGGGAGGCCCAGTTCAAAAATGCGCTGGTCACAACGGGGAGCCCCTTCGTCATACACACTGTTAGGACCGCCTGAAAAAATGATCCCTTTGGGGTTGAGTTCCCGTATTTTATCTGCCGGCACATGGTAAGGCAGCAGTTCACTATACACCCCCAGCTCACGGATGCGCCTGGCAATCAGCTGGTTATACTGCCCCCCAAAATCAAGTACTACTATCATTTCAGCTGGTCTTTCCATTGAAGATGTCCTCCTATCTGTTTGAGTCCTCTCTGTCAAGCATGTTTGTTTTCTTTTTATTTCTAACAGTCCCCAAGCCAAAGGTCAACCTTCAATTTTTGCCTTGCTCATGATTTTAACTGCTTCATCACGGCCTGCCAGATCTGATAAACCTGTCTCATTCTTGAGACAGAGGGTTGGCGGTTGCCGTACCGGGTTTCTTCAAAGGAGCGGATTAAAGGATTGATGTTGTCCGGATCCAAATGGGTTTCCAGGGACAGGATGTATTCGCGCAAGGTTTGGGAAGGGTGCTTAGGTTTAATAAACCGTCCCAGATAACGAATCAACAGGGCGTAGGTGTTCAGCAGCCACTCACGGTCCATGCCTTGCCGGTAACGCCAGATCACCCAGGATAAGATCACTTTGCGCCAAAACAAGAGGACCGTCAAGCTGAGCAGCAACACACATACCAATCCCGCTGCCGCCATCCAACCTGCCGTCTTAAACCCGGCTGCTGAACCTTGTTCATCGGTTAACGCCGCTGCCGGCTCACTGTCCTCATGCTCCAAGCGTTCAGCCAGCTGTTGCTCCAAAAAGTCTTCCTCTACAGCAGCCATCTCCTGCTCTTGGCTCAGCTCCACATCATCTTGCACAAATTGATAAGGATTCTGAAACGTGCGGGTCGGCTCAAAGGGAACCCAGCCGGTACCCGGGAAGTACACTTCAACCCAGGAATGGGCATTTTTATTGCGTACCACTGTAGTCAACTTGCCGTCTGTGCGTTCCACTACTTCGCCGGAAGTAAACCCTTTTACCCAGCGGGCCGGAATATCCAAGGTGCGCAACATCACAACCATCGCTGAGGAAAAGTTGTCACAGTAACCCCGTTTTGTTTCAAACAAAAACTGGTCTACATAATCCTCATCAGGACCAGGTACAGGGACATCCTCTGTTTCATATTCATAGCCGTTCCGGCGAAAGTAGGACTCAATGGCCCGCACCTGGTCATACATGGTCGCTGCCCCTGCCGCCGCTTCCTGGGCCAGTTCCCGCACTCTGTCCGGCAGTGAATCTGGCAGTTGGGTGTAACGGTTCATGATCTCTGGAGGCACTTGTTCTTTGTTGGTTTCCTTTAAAGCCTTAACTGAATAGGACGGGTACTCGCTGACGAGCTCATACCCTGCAAGCGGGGCAGGCTGATGACGGCCGCTCCGGGCATAACTATACCATCTGCCAGAAAATATGTCCCAGCCGAGAACAACATCGGTATCGGCAAAAACGCGCAACTCAAGGGGGTCCCCTGGGTAGAACAGCTGGGACCGCTCCCCTTCATAATACAACTCTGCCCGGATGATCTCTGTTTCAGTTCCGCTTTCTGTTAAGGAAAATCCCATTTCTGTTTTGATTTGGCCTACTTCTTCAAAGGGAAAGAAAATTTCCATGCTGTCAGTATTTTCCCAGCCCCGGCCGTTGTAATAATCCCGCGATTCTCCCCGCCAATAATGAAGGGTATCTGTCAAGGCATGGAACACCACTGTATCATCCTGGATGAACGGGCCGCCCAGCACCTTATCCGAACCCCCATAGCCAACGCGCTGCACGCCCTTCTCCTTCATCCCGGAACCTTCCCCGTAGCCCTGAATAAAAGCTACCGGATCTGGCCAGGCAGGCTCCGCTTTTGGGGCTGTATAAGCCACACCTGCCGCCACCAAGATAATAATCAAACTCATCGCCAGCCAGCTCAAGGGCCGGGCGACTGATTCCAGCCGTTGTTGAGCTTCTGTTTGCCGGGCAATGCGCCACCATTGCACTAAGGACAGGAGCAAAAATCCGCTTATTACTGCACGAATAACCGCTGCTTGGGCCTCAAAGGGGGTAAAAGTATCCAAAACAGCCAGATAAGTGATGGTCATAACCACAAAGTACAACGCCCTTTGCCTAAGCAACACACTTTGATATAAGGACAAGGCAATCAGCCAAATAAGCACAAAAAAGAACAAAGTCCGGCTTAAAAAGGACACACTGACCCATTCTCGCTGCAAAATAAACAGGACAGCTCCAAGCACATCCTGGACGAGATAGGCTAACCAACTCACACTGAACAACGGAACGGTAAAGTATAACTGATGAATAAAGAAAAGTACCATGAAACTGAGCAGCGGAAGGGAGATATACCATTTCACACTTAGGACTTTTAACCCCAAGACAGCGGCAAAGAAAAGCACAAAGGGATAAACAGCATGTGTAGCTGTTAACAGGGGAAGCGGCCGCAACCACTCCCAAAACAGCAAGGTGAGCAAAATGATCATGGCCATAGCTGGAAAGGGATACAGTGGTCTAGCTTGGTGTTTGGGCAAAAGAAGCATCTATCTCACTCCTTGACAGGCGAGAGGGAAATGATGCTGATGCAATCATGTACACGGGGATACCCTCCTTGTGGAGTAGCAAAAGATATTGTTGCTCAGCCGGTGACGCCTCCCGACCCCCTTTAATCCAAAAAAATGCGGCTTTCATTTTGCGGTAAGATAAGTCGGCCAACAACATGGCCATTTGTTTATTAAGCACCGGTGAAAGCATAACGGCCGTTGTTCCCCTCGGCAAATGCACCACTTCACGGAGCACCGTGTTGCCAAAAGCATAGGTCGCATCAGCTTTAACATGGGCCAAATGTTCAAAAATGCGGTAGAGCTGCTCGCTTTCCCGCCTAGGGGGAAGTACAACAGGGGTCTGTCCGTAAGACACCAAACCGCAGGAAAAACGATGCTTTAAAGCATAGCGGGCCAGAGAAGCGGCCAGGGATACGGCCATTTCAAACAATGGATGTTCTTCATCTCCATAAGCTTGCCTTTCCCGGTCTAAAAACAGCATCACATCATGGCTGACCTGATGTTCGAATTCTTTTGTTTTAAGCCCCGCACTTTTGGCGCTGGCTTTCCAATGGATACGGGCCAGACGGTCCCCGGGGGCATAGTCCCTTGCCCCGATCACGGAAGCCGTTTCTTCCCTTTTTTTGACACGGGCGGCACGGACCATCCCTGAATGAAGATCATTTCCAATCGACCAGCTGACAATTTCCTGATAGCGAGGGTAAACAAGCAAAGTTTGCTTCTCTTCCACCGTTTTAGAGCAGCTGATCAGCCCAAACCAGTTCCCTGTCAGAAGCTCTAACCGCTGCCACTGGTAACTGCCCCGGGGAAGATTTTCGATCTGGTACGTGACTTTAAACGCGCGTTTAAACCAGGGATGGACCACAAGTTCAGGCCCTGATGTTCGTGCTTTCAGCTTTGCCGGAAGGTGATCCTTAAGCACGAGATAAACCAGGGGCAGTCTGTAAGGATTATGGATGACCAGAGTGACTTCGAGTGCTTCACCGGCCACACATCTCGTTTTATCCACCTTCCGGGTCACCGTCACCCCACTTAAGCCAAAAAAATATTGAAATAAGGAGACGGATGCAACTGGCAGATAGGCATAGAAAATAAACCAGCTGACAAAGCCACCTTGAAATTTGCCAAAGACATATGTGGCGAAAAGCAAAACCAAAATGGTAAACAATCCTCGAGAGGGGGGAGAAGACATGGGATCACTCCTAGCTTTTTTAACACTTTAGCTTTTCAACGCCTCTTCCACGACAGGAACCCGGATCTGTCCTAACACATCATCGATGACCTGTTCCACACTGGCCCCGTTCAAACGGGCTTCAGAGGTGAGAATGAGGCGGTGACCAAGCGTATAAGGGGCCAAAAGTTTGACATCATCCGGGATACAGTAGTCCCGGCCGCGGATAAAGGCTAAAGCTTGAGCCGCATAAAGCAAAGCAATAGATCCCCGCGGACTGGCTCCAAGATAGACGCTGGGATGCTCACGGGTGGCACGGACAAGGGAGACAATATACTCCTTCACAGAATCCTCCACGTGCACCTGGCGGACCTCTTGTTGCAGTTTCAACAGTTCCTCTACAGACATCACCGCATCTAACTGGTCAATGGGATGGCCCTGTTGAACCCGGGACAGCATGTGGATCTCTTCATCCTTGCCCGGATAACCCAGCTTTAATTTTAATAGAAAACGATCCAGCTGGGCTTCAGGCAAAGGATAAGTCCCTTCGTATTCTATGGGATTTTGGGTGGCCATGACCAAAAAGGGAGACGGCAGCAGACGGGTTTTACCGTCAACGGTGACACTGCCCTCTTCCATGGCTTCCAGCAAGGCAGCCTGGGTTTTGGGGGAGGTGCGGTTGATTTCATCTGCCAAAACAATGTGCCCAAAAATGGGGCCCGGCCGAAACTCAAAGCAGAGTTCCTTTTGATTAAAAATAGACACACCTGTGACATCAGAGGGCAACAAATCAGGGGTAAATTGAATTCGTTTAAAAGAGCAGCCTAAAGAGCGGGCCAAAGAGCGGACAAGCATCGTTTTGCCGACACCTGGCACATCCTCGAGCAAAATATGTCCTTTGGCCAATATGGCCACCAAAGTCAGTTCTACGATCTTTTCTTTTCCGATCATCACCTTGTGCACATTGTGCATGACTTCAGCTATTCTTGCATGATACCGGTCAAGTGAAACGAGTTTTGAATTTGTCATAAGCTCCTCCTTGTTTGGTCAATTGAACATTCCTACTATTCTATTAATACCACTCTTTGTCAGTCTCTACACCCTGCCTTGATTCTTAAGACAGCAGGAATTTTTAAGACGTAAAAAGAATAAATAACAGAATAAATTAAAGAATAAATTGAAGAGGAAAAGCGCTAGAATGGAGAAGAAAGCATGTATATTTTTATTGTAAATCCCATCGCAGGCAATGGTAAGGGGTTAAAAGTGTGGACAAAAGCAAGAAAAGAACTGGACAAGCGGGGGATTGCTTATCGCTCTTTTTACACTAAGCAGGCTGGTCATGCCACAGAATTGGCGAAACAACTGGCTGAGTTGTACAAAGAAAAAATAACGGCTATGATTGCTGTCGGCGGAGATGGTACCATACATGAAGTGATGAACGGTCTGTCCAAAAACGCCCATATCCCCTTTGGCGCCGTTCCTGCTGGATCTGGCAACGACTTTGTCCGGGGGTATGGATTACCTCGCCGTCCCTTGTCTGCCTTAAATCATATCTTAAAGCGTTCTTCCGCTTCGCTTCCACGCTATGACGTAGGTGTCTATCATTTGGGTCACAAACACAAGGGAAAAAGATATTTTATTAACGGGATTGGGATTGGGTTTGACGGAGAAGTGGCCAAATATACTAACCAAGCCAGCTATAAAAGATGGCTGAACACTTTGAAGTTGGGTCCACTGGCCTATTTCATTTCAGCGCTAAGATTATTGTACAAATACCAGACCAAGGAGGTCATTATAAGGGTAGACGGGCGGGAATACGTTTTTTCGGACGTCTGGCTCGTCGCCATATGTAACATCGCCTATTATGGGGGTGGAATGAAGATTATTCCCGACGCTCGCCCCAATGATGGTAAGCTGAACATTTGTGTCATTGACCGTCTTAAACCCTGGCAAGTGCTTCTGGCATTAGGCTCTGTATACTTTGGCTGGCACACACGCCTTAAGGCCGTTAAGCTGCTAAAGGGTGAAATGATTCAGGTCACCAGCGAGGAGCCAATGACAGTCCACGCCGATGGCGAAATCATCGGCACTTCTCCTATCGTTTTAACGATTGAAAAGAGATCCCGGATCATTTGTAAATAATGCGTTGTAACCTGAACAATTTAATGCGTAGGGGTCTTTTGCTTGGTATGAGTGGCAAAACGCTCTGGATCTCCCTCTGTTAAACATTTATAAATGGAACACCAGGAACGCTTGGCAAAATAAATGGGTACCTTCTGCTCTTTGGCCCGCTGTTTAATCACTTTGGATAAGTTGTGATTGATATAATCCGTTAAGACCAAAACAGCATCTATGTTCTTTGGAATCTCCCGTTTAACCTGCTGGCACTTGCGGCCTGACAAATGACAGATATGGCATACCCCCAACGCTTTTAGCTGGTCGGTAATATTACCCAAATGATCGCCACCGACAACCAGTAATGAACGCATGAATCATCCCCTCTTTTGTTGGGTTTATATTGTAAACTTGGATGATGAATCGATCTATCGACATGAAGATAATGATAATCAATATCAATTAGATTGTAAGAAAAATACACCCGCTTGTCAATGATAATGATTATCAAAACCAATAACCCATGGAAATCACAATGCCGCCAGCGAACAGGCGGAAAAAACAATCCCCTCGTGAACAAAAGAGGATTGTTTTTTCCAATAACTTGCTTTTACCAACTTTTGTTTAGCCATCCGCTCTCACTGTGGTATCCTCAGCTTTAGTCACAGAGAGGGAGCGCCATGCTTCAATGATGAGAAAGAGACACAGCACAAACAGGAAGAAGGCTGAAATGGCCAAGAAATAGTTGCCTTCCGCAAAATTCTCCCGCATTAACACAAACAGAGCGCTGATGGTCACGACAAACATAAAGATCATGGGGATAACGGTAAAGTAAGATTTGACCCCTTTCTTAATCAGCCATACAGACACAGCCAGCAGGGCGATGGCACCCAGCATCTGGTTGGCCGAACCGAACAAGGGCCATACAGTGGACCAAGTGCCGGACAGCGCCAGGGCACCTGCACCAATCAACACAATTAAAGTGGATAAGTGAATGTTTTTGGCTAAAGCCGGAGCCCGCTGCTCAGCCAGTTCCTGCACAGCATAACGGCCAAGACGGGTGGCTGAATCCAGGGTAGTGAACAAGAAGGCTGAAGCCGTCAAAGCAGCAAAGGTGGTTGCGGTTGCTTCAGCAATGCCCCAATGGGACATGAAGTAACCAATGCCTGCTGCAAACGTTCCGATGGGTCCGCCAAGTTCAGCCAGCCGGGCAGCATACTCTGCTTGAGTCAGATAGGCTACCGTACCAATGACAATGATGGCCAGGAAGCCCTCCAGCAACATGCCCCCATACGTGATAAATTTGCCGCTTTTCTCGTTATCCAACTGCTTGGCTGTGGTTCCCGAAGACACCAGGGAGTGGAAGCCGGAAATGGCACCGCAAGCAATAGTGATAAACAAAATGGGAAACAGATAGCCCAGGTTTTCATTATAAAATCCTGTGAAAGCTTCCATTTGAATGGTCGGAGCTGCAATAATGATCCCCAGTACAGCCCCAAACATCATCCCATATAGCAAGAAAGAGTTCAGATAATCCCGGGGCTGCAACAACACCCAGACGGGCAAGACGGAAGCAACATAAGCATAAATGAGCAAAATCCAGATCCATGTTGTGGCACTTAAATTTAACGGGTAGTTTATGCCCATCCATACGGAGGCCAGCATGGCAAGCATACCAATAACGGTGGCTACCACCAAATTCACCCGCAGCTGGTTTACCATGAACCCAAACAAGATGGCCAGCCCTAAAAAGAGCATTGACGCTGTAGCGGCCTGTGGTACCGCTTCAAATGTATTAGCTACAAGGATCGCAAATACACCCACAATTAAAATAAGGGCGGAAATAGAGAAAAGTAGGAATAAAATTTGCCCGCGGTTGCCAATATACTCCTTAATCACGGTTCCTATGGATTGGGCTTTGTGGCGGATGGACGCTTGCAAAGAACTGTAATCATGCACCCCGCCGACAAAAATGCTGCCAATGACGACCCACAACACTGCAGGCAACCAGCCAAATACGGCTGCTGTAATCGGCCCGACAATGGGTCCGCCACCGGCGATGGACGCATAGTGGTGTCCTAACAGGACGGGCTTTTTGGCCGGCACATAATCCACACCGTCGTGCATGGTATGGGCAGGTGTCGGACGGTTCGGATCAATGCCCAGCTTCCGGTCCAGAAATTTGCCATAAGTGAAGTAAGCAATAATGAAAATGACACCACAAATCAGCATTAACGTGAGAAAGTTCACCTGTTCACAACCTCCTCTTCAGTTGTTTTTGTAAAGGTTCAACAAACGGCTCCCCTTTGGGATGAATATGCACTTTTTTTTCAGCAAGATCAACAATGGCGAGATAAATTTCAGCCCACCCATGCCAACCATATTTGATAAACCTCAGTTTCCTAAACCGCCTCACCTCCCTCAAGAGTTCGTCTGCAACCGGCTGGTCCGTTACTATCACACCCAAAAAAATGGTGGACATGTGTTCCCGGTGCTGGGGAACAAACTGTTTGACACTCTTTAACAGTTCCTCTTTAAACTTGTCCAGAAATCCTTTTTCTAAGGGGATATGCGGTTGAGCAACGAATACGCACTGCTGATTCTCCACGGCCCAGATCTTGATGGATTTGGTCATCAGGTACCTTTCATCTCTGCGTTTATACAACGCCATAAAAGCGAGCGGGATTTGTCCCAATCTCTCTTCCCGGTACACGTCAAAGAAGTGGACAAACCGGTTGGCGAGCTTCTGGATATAATGTTCACTGCTCTTTTGTTGGGTCATGACTTCATCCCCTCTTCACCGGTCAAAACAGATCGACGCGATTAGCCACCACAATCGACTTAAAAGGGCCTAAAATGAGACGGTTAACTCTATCTTTTAAATTATCTGACTAATTAAATTATAGCATTGGCTAAAAAAACCTGCCACCCTAAAGGTGGCAGGCTAGTAGAGGAGAGGTTGAGGAGGGGGATTACATCATGCCGCCCATGTCAGGCATATTGTTGTTGTTTTTGTCTTCTTCTTCCGGCTCGTCAGCAACGATGGCTTCAGTGGTTAAGAACATAGCGGATACACTGGCTGCGTTTTGCAGGGCAGAACGGGTCACTTTAGCCGGGTCAACGATACCAGCTTCCAGCATATTGACCCATTCACCAGTTGCAGCGTTAAATCCGATGCCCACAGGTTCTTTCTTCAAGCGTTCAACAATAACAGAGCCTTCCAAACCTGCGTTTTGAGCGATTTGACGCACAGGCTCTTCAAGAGCACGCAGCACAATGTTCACACCTGTTTTCTCATCGCCTTCAACTTCCAGCTTCTCAACAGCCGGAATGACGTTAACCAGAGCCGTACCACCACCGGAGACAATCCCTTCTTCAACAGCTGCACGGGTAGAGTTCAGAGCGTCTTCAATGCGCAGCTTCTTCTCTTTCAGCTCAGTTTCGGTGGCAGCACCCACTTTGATTACAGCCACACCACCGGCCAGTTTGGCTAAGCGCTCTTGTAATTTTTCTTTGTCAAATTCAGAAGTGGTTTCTTCCAGTTGAGCGCGGATTTGGTTCACGCGTGCAGTAATTTTGTCGGAGTCGCCATGTCCTTCAACAATGGTGGTGTGCTCTTTGCTGACCACAACTTTAGCAGCGCGACCCAGCTGGTCAATGCGGGCAGATTTCAGCTCCAAGCCAAGGTCTTCAGTGATGACTTGACCGCCAGTCAGGATAGCGATATCTTCAAGCATGGCTTTGCGTCGATCACCAAAACCAGGTGCTTTAACAGCTACAGCGTTGAAGGTACCACGCAGCTTGTTAACCACTAATGTGGCCAGTGCTTCCCCTTCCACATCTTCAGCAATGATCAACAGCGGCTTGCCTTGCTGTACCACTTGCTCCAGGATCGGCAATACTTCTTGGATGTTGGAGATTTTCTTATCAGTGATTAAGATGTACGGATTTTCAAGGACAGCTTCCATTTTGTCCGTGTCTGTTACCATGTAAGGAGAGACATAACCGCGGTCAAATTGCATACCTTCAACAACTTCTAATTCAGTAGCAAAACCTTTGGATTCTTCAACCGTAATAACCCCGTCATTACCCACTTTTTCCATAGCTTCGGCAATCAGTTGGCCGATTTCTTCGTCAGCAGCGGAGATGGCAGCTACTTGAGCAATGGAAGATTTGCCTTCAATCGGTTTAGAAATCTTTTTGATTTCTTCAACAGCTGCGTTGATGGCCTTTTCAATCCCCCGTTTCAGCCCCATGGGGTTAGCGCCGGCTGCAACGTTTTTCAATCCTTCGCGGATCATGGCCTGGGCCAGAACAGTAGCGGTGGTTGTACCGTCACCAGCCACATCGTTGGTTTTGTTGGCCACTTCAGCAACCAGTTTAGCACCCATGTTTTCAAACGGGTCCTTCAGCTCAATTTCTTTGGCAATGGTGACACCGTCGTTGGTAATAAGAGGAGAGCCAAATTTCTTTTCCAGCACAACGTTGCGCCCTTTGGGTCCGAGGGTCACTTTAACGGCATCTGCCAATGCATCAACACCGCGCAACATGGCCCGACGTGCTGTTTCACTGAATTTAATTTGTTTTGCCATTACTTTCGCCTCCTGTATGTAGTATTTTTTATTTTACGCTCCATTCCATGACCTGATGGTCCCCAAAAGCTCCAGGTTAGCTTAAAATGGCCAGGATATCGCTCTCACGCATAATTAATAACTCTTTGTCATCAATTTTAACTTCCGTTCCAGCATATTTGGAAAAAATGACGCGATCGCCCTCTTTAACTTCCAAAGGAATACGCTCACCGTTTTCTAAACGGCCGCTGCCAACAGCGACAACTTTACCTTCTTGCGGCTTTTCTTTAGCCGTGTCAGGAAGCACAATACCGCTAGCAGTTGTTTCTTCTTTTTCAATCGGCTCAATAACCACACGATCGCCCAGTGGCTTCAACATGTCAAATGCCCTCCTTTAAATGGATTAATAGTGAACTTGGCTTGTTAGCACTCACCTTTTACGAGTGCTAACACCTAATATATTAATCATTTTATTCTAGTTTTGCAAGTCCCTTTTTTGGTCTTTTTTCATCTTCATTTAAGCATTTAACAGCTCAAATGTTTATGCTGTACACACTTATGAGTTTATCCTTCTTGATTGTCGTTTATGCATCCGACGGTAAGTCCATTGAGAAAACCATACGCTGATCTCATACAATATAATGAGTGGCACGGTCACCACAAGGTGGGAAAGCAGCTCAGGAGGTGTAATGAGTGCCGCGATCACAAACAGGGCAAAGTAGGCATATTTGCGGATCCGTTTCAGGACGGGCGGGGAAATCACACCCAGGCGTGTCAGAAAGAGCATCAAAAGCGGCATTTGAAAGATAAACCCAAAGGGAACGACCAAAGTAAACATAAACCGGAAATAATGGATCATACCGTACATTTCTTCCGCACCAAGCTGTTGGGCTATGCCTGTCATAAACTGCATGACAAAGGGGAACAGCCAAAAATAACCAAAGGCTAAGCCCACGATAAACAAGGCAAAAGCCCCCGGTATGAAAGCAAGGGTCGTTTTGCGTTCCTTATCGGTCAAGCCTGGGCTGACAAAGGCCCAGATTTGATATAAAGCAAAGGGGAAGGTGAGCACCAGGCCAACGACAATGGAGAACAGCAAAAAGACTTTAAAGGCATCGGTCAGCCCGATGACCACCCAGGGAATCTGGGCAGCCTCCGCTTGCTTCTGCATATATTGAATCACATCATCAGCCAGGAAAAACCCGATAACCATGGACACAAGAAAAAGGATCAAAATATAAATGACCCTTCTTCTCAACTCACCAATATGCTCCATGACAGTCATGTCATAACTTTTCTGGCGGTTCATGTTGGTTCGTTTAATATGTTTAGGAATGGAGCGTTGTTCTTGATCCATGTTGCTCATCCTCCGGCGTCGGGCATTTACAATTAAACACTTGTTTAACGCTCATTTTTCTCTTCCGTTTGTTTAGGTTTCTCATCGTCAACCAAACCATTGGTGGCATTTTTAAATTCACGCAACGTTTTACCAAAGGCCCGGCCCAGTTCAGGCAATTTGCTTGGTCCAAACAGTAATAAAGCCACTAAAATGATCAAGATTAAACTGACAGGTCCGATGGTTCCCATGTTTATCCCTCCAATTATTCTGCTTCCTGCTCCCCTGCAGGTAAAGGATAATGTTTTAAGAAGTAAATCAAGGTTTGCAGTTCAATGGTTAAATCAATATTGTGCAAGCGAATATGTTCAGGCACATCAATTCTGGCCGGAGTGAAATTAAGGATGCCCTTGATCCCTGCTTCGATCAGGCGGTCAGCTGTCACCTGGGCCACCTGGGCCGGAACGGTTAAAATGGCAATGGGGGTATCCGCCAAGCTCCCTTCCTTGAGGTCATCCATCGAATAAATGGGAATGCCGGCAATGGTTTGTCCAATCTTCTTTGGATCAACATCATAGGCCTTCATGATTTTGATGTTATGGCTCTTTTGGAAGTTATAATGCAACAAAGCCATGCCAAGATTGCCTACCCCGACCAGCACAACCCCCGTTTTATCATCCTGTTCTAAGATTTTCCGAAAAAAAGTCAATAAATACTCCACGTTGTAGCCGTATCCTTTACGGCCCAGCGCCCCAAAGTAGGAAAAATCACGCCGGATCGTAGCGGCATCTATTTTAACAGCCTTGCTCAGTTCCGTTGATGAAATGCGTTGCTTTCCCGCTCTTTTGACATTTTCGAGCACCCGGTAATACAAGGGCAGCCGCCTGGCTGTGGCTTGAGGAATCCGCTGCTCACTCATCAGCTATTGGCCCCTTCCTCCCCACGTAAAATGGTTAAAGCGTTAGGCAACTGATCGATAATGGCTTCCAGGCAGGTTTGGGCATCTTGAACCGCTCCGGGAAGATTAATAATGAGCGAATTTCCCCGGGTGCCGCAAATGGCGCGGGTAAACATGGCCAACCGGGACGCTTTCATCGCTTTGCGCCGCATTTCTTCAGCCATCCCGGGAACGACGCGGTCAATCACTTGACTGGTCGCTTCAGGGGTGACATCATCCGGACTTAATCCCGTACCGCCCACCGTGACCAAAAGGTCCACCTGATAACGGTCTGTAATCTCAATCATATTCTCCTTCAGGGTTTCAATACAGTCCGGCAAAATACGGTAAGCAATCACCTCGGCGTCAAGGTGCTGGGTTAACACGTCCTTGACAACCGGACCGCTGTCATCAACCCGCTCACCCCGTGAGGCTTTATTGCTGGCTACGACAATGGCCACTTTCCACATCTTAAAGTTCCTCCCTCTCGAAATCTCCGCTTTTGCCCCCTGTTTTTTTCAGCAGGTAAGTGGGGCCAATCACCAATCCCTTATCCAAGGCCTTACACATATCATAAATAGTCAGGGCGGCTGCCTGCGCGGCTGTAAGTGCTTCCATTTCTACACCCGTTTTCCCCGTTGTTTTCACTTCCGCATAGATTTTAATCACAGCCTGCCCCTCTTGCCGTACCGGCTCAAAGTGAATGTCGATGCCTGTCAACGGCAACGGGTGGCACATGGGAATCCACTGGGCCGTATTTTTGGCCGCCATCACACCGGCCACTTGGGCAACACCCAGGACATCCCCCTTTTTCACTTTGCCTTGTTCAATGTGCTCCAATACATCAAGGGGCATTTGAACTTGGCTAAAGGCGACGGCTGTCCGCTTCGTTTCCGGTTTATGGGAGACATCCACCATCCTTGCCCGTCCCTGTTCATTAAAATGGGTAAACGATGACATGGTTTAGCCGGACCTCCTCATGTCTTGCCAGATCCACGTGTTAATCATACCCACACGTTACACCCCTACACGCTTCTTTATTATATTGTACATCATTTCACATTTGCTTGTCTTGCCGTGATGCCAATTCTAGCTTAAAAAATGGTGAACTTTTTTTGAACAAATGCGTAGGCCTAAAAACTCCCTGTCTTTGACCACGCTTGAACGGTCTGAGCCCCTCAGGTACACTGTAAGGAGTATGAGGTGATAGACATGCTGATGCTCAGGACGCACCGTTTGACCAAAACTTATGCCGGCCTGCCAGTGCTGACAGACATATCCCTAGACATACAAGCTAAAGACAGGATCGGACTGGTTGGTCCCAATGGTGCCGGCAAATCAACCTTGCTCAAAATCCTGATTGGCGAGACCTCTTATGACAGCGGGGAGATTTACCGCCCTAAAGATGTGACAGTGGGTTACCTGGCCCAAGATGCAGGACTCGACTCATCCCGCTCGATCTGGGAGGAAATGCTTACCGTTTTTCAGCCGCTCATTGAAGAGGAAAAGCGTTTGCGCCAGATGGAGCAGCTGATGTCCCAAGCTGAGCTTCGCCGGGATCAGAAGCATTACAAGCAGTTGCTTGAAAGTTACAGCGAGGCCCAAGAAGCTTTTAAAAACCGGGGCGGATACCAATATGAAGCCAAGATTCGCAACGTCCTGCACGGATTGCGGTTTGCCCATAAAGATTATGCGGAACCGGTGTCCGCTTTGAGCGGAGGGGAAAAGACGCGCTTGGCCTTGGCCAAGCTGCTGCTTAAAGAGCCGGATCTTTTAATGTTAGATGAGCCGACCAACCATTTAGATTTGGAAACCCTGTCCTGGCTGGAGCACTATTTATTGTCCTACCCCGGTGCCCTGCTGATCGTCTCCCATGACCGCTACTTTTTGGACCAGTTAACCACGGCAATCTTTGAACTGCACGAGACCAAAATCACCAGGTATCAAGGTAATTATTCCGCTTTTATAAGACAAAAAGAACAGCGGATCGCCCAGCAGTTAAAACAATACCGCATCCAGCAGCAAGACATTGCCCGTGCGGAAGCATTTATTCAGCGGAATATTGCCCGGGCTTCCACTTCTAAGCGGGCCCAGTCCAGACGCAAAATGCTGGACAAAATGGAAGAGCTTAAGCGCCCGCGCACAGAGCAGAAAACCGCCCGCTTCCGCTTTGAAGTTAAACGTCCCAGTGGTTATGATGTGCTGCAAGTGGAAGATTTAAGCATCGGCTATGACACGGAACATGTGCTGGCCCGCCATATCTCCTTCCGTGCCAACCGCGGTGACCGGATTGCCATTGTGGGTCCTAATGGGATTGGCAAAACCACACTTTTAAAGACCATTATTGGCCAACAACCCAAACTGGCTGGGAAGATTCAGATTGGGGCTCATGTGACATTCGGTTATTTCGCCCAAGAACATGACAAGCTTCATCCCCATAAAACGGTACTGGCTGAACTATGGGATGACTATCCCCATCTCCCTGAGAAAGAGGTGCGCTCCATCCTGGGGCAATTTCTGTTTAGCGGAGAGGACGTGGATAAATCCGTCTCGGCCTTAAGCGGCGGGGAACGGGCCAGACTGGCCTTGGCGAAATTAATGTTGCAACAAGCCAATACTTTGGTCCTGGATGAACCGACCAACCACTTGGACATTTACGCCAAAGAGGTACTAGAGCAAGCCTTGGCTGAGTTTCCCGGAACCATCTTATTCGTCTCCCATGACCGTTATTTTCTGAACCGCCTGGCCAATAAGGTATTGGCCTTGACGGCCAACGGAGCAGAGATGTACCTGGGCAACTACGATTACTATGTTGAGAAGAGACAAGAACAGGCGGAACTGAGAGAGCTCCGTCAAGCTCAGGATCCAAAAGCGCCGGGCAAAACACAGCAAGCCAGTTTTGAAGTGGAAAAGGCGCGTCAGCGGGAATTAAGGCGGCTTAAACGGCGCAAAGAACAGCTGGAGCGTGAGATCGAGCAAACTGAAGCTGCCATTAAAAATTTAGAGGAACAACTTTACTCTCCTGATGTGTACCGAGATTACCATAAAGCTGATAAGGTTCAACGGGAAATTGATGCCGCACAGCACACCTTGGATCAGCTCTTGGAAGAATGGGCAGAACTGGAGGAGAAACTGTCCTGAGTGAACATTTCAAGTTAACCAAGAAAAAATGGGTAGCCGCTCTTGACCAGCTACCCGTTTTGTTTCACACCCCCAACGCCTGACGTACAGATTCGGGGAGATGGAAACAGGCTTTGAGGATTCCTTTGTTGACATACTTGGCCTCTTTATTCCACTTGTCCTCCAACTGCTCTGGCCAGTACTTTTTCGAACCAAGGGTAAAACTCCACAATCCCCCCGGATAAGTGGGCACCACAGCTTGATAAACGCGGGCAATCGGGAAAAGCTTGCTGATTCGTTCATAGGTCTGCTTCAGGACATCCATATGAAAAATGGGGGACTGACTCTGGCACACCATCAACCCGTCTGGTTTAAGTGCCTGCTCTATATCACGGTAAAACTCGTAAGAAAATAGCTGTTCAGCCGGACCAATGGGATCAGAGGAGTCCACAATAACCACATCATACGTACTGTTTTGATTTTTAACAAAGGCGGTCCCATCTTCATAGATAAAGCGAACACGGGGATCCGACAAGTTGCCTGACACCTCAGTTAAATATTGTTTTGAGACCTTGACCACTAATTCATCAATTTCAACCATGTCAATGTGCTCCACCTGTGCGTATTTACATACTTCACGGGCCGCTCCGCAGTCACCACCCCCGATGATTAATACCCGCTTTGGATTGGGGTGGGTTAAAAGGGGAATGTGGGTGATCATTTCATTATAAATATGGCCATCTCTGGATGTGGTTTGGATCACACCGTCTAAAACAAGCGTCGGCCCAAATTCGTATGTATCCACAATCATCACATGCTGAAAGGGAGATTGTTCAGCATGGATGACTTCTCTAACCCGGTAGTGTAATCTCAAATTTTCCTTCTCATCTTCCACGAGCCACAGCTGACCGTCAATTTCTTTCAGCCATTCAAACTTGTCCTTCATCCATTCAAGCTTCGTGCTCATCAGACGCCCTCCTTTATCGCCAGAAATTTATAACTGAGATGGGTTACAGAGATCTCTTTTATCTTAACACGAACTAACCGGCAGGTTAAGCCAAACCTGAAGAAGTGGAATCTGCACGGATGGAATGGCGGTTAAAGCGCAGGAAAATAAAGGGGAATGCCAGAAAAATGATCGTTGTCGCCGCTGCCACAATACCGGAATCGTTAGCCATTAAAATGACCAGCGCACCAACGATCATGGTGCGAAATCCTGTCATCCACAGGTTATGCTGGGCCATGTCCTCGTAATTTTTGTACAATGGCTGGCGCCTTAACCGAAAGGAAACAAGCCCCATCACCATCAAGGCGGTGGTAAACAGTTTTCCCCACAATGACACTTTAATCAGCCTCCAATTCATGGCCAGCTTACGGCTAATTACTTCCTGGATGGCCTTAAGGTCTCCGTTCTGGGCAGCCACGACAAACGAACCGATGTGGGTATGTTCCCCTTGCAGATGCAAATGGACCAAACCAGCCATACTTAGCATAACAACCCCAAATAACGGGAGCAGATAACGCAGGCTGATTTTGAGACGAAACAAAAAGAGCAAGGATACCCCATAAGTTAATAAGGCCGCAATGGTAGCACCCGCATTGGTTCCTAAACGGGGCGCGGCCATGCTGTAAATAATCACAAGGTAAAACACACACATAAATATCACCAGCAATCCTTTGACTCGGCGTTTAGGCAACCATCCGTTACGGGCCAACCACACACTGATTCCCGTCACCGCCAAGAGGGAACTGCCAAGCAAGATGCCGGCATATTCATTTCCCAGCCCATAGAAACGGGCCCCGATCAAGGGATCATAGCCTAAAAAGGAGCGCCTCATCCATATACTCCCGCGCCATAAATCAAACAGGATGATCAGCGTATTGGTCAGACCAATTAAAGTTAAAAACCACACATGACTCACCAGCTGATACAAAACAAAGCTCGTGACAAAGGCGCTAAAAAACAAAACCACAATCCATTTGTAAGGACCGATAACCTGAATCAGGGGGGTGAGCCATAAAAAGTAGATGGGGGATAACAACACGGTGCCGATCAGCACCTGCACCAGCCTGGCCCACCAATATTGCTTAGAAAACCACCAGTAGCAAGCAGTGGCAATGAGCAAAAAAATCATGCTCAGCAGGTAGACACTGATAATGATTCGCCTGGTTCTATAGATGGCGAACAAATACCGGAGGTGGTCAAAGAACGGATCAAAGAGAGATGAGCCGGGTTGTGTAGAGGGTTTTAGGGTTTCCTTAAGTTGGATCACCTGTCCGTAGGCCTGGCTAGGGGCAGGCAGTTGATAATAGGCCAGCAACGTAGGCAAAAAATCGACATTGGCCACCACACCGTTCTGTTTCGTGGTCAAAGAGCTCAAAATTCCTCCTGTTTGTTCTGGATGCCAGGTGATAAATGGAGTTAAAAGCTGCCCCCGTAACTTGGCTTTATTGGAGACAGCCGGCGTCATGATCCAGATGCTCACCCCACCATCCTGGTTGTGCTGGATATGCCGGGTTGTGTCCATAAACCAGTTTCGCCATTCCCTCAGCCATTTGTCTTTATAGATTTGGCTTATCCGGGCGCTTTTGGGAACCTTGTCATACGTTTGTTCAATTCGCCACAAGTCGCCCAGTTCAACAACTGCCAGCGTGGGTTGTTCAATCTTCCATATTTCTTCCAGCTTCATGGATAACTTATCCCAATCCGTCCGCCATCCCCCTGGCTCGTAAGGAGCCGGAGTTAAGATGGTTTTGTCAATCTGCCCCCGGGCGTAACCCTTGTTGTCCATAATGATGGTCGCTCCCATCCGCCTCATGATCTGGCGGGTATCACTGTTACCAAAGGCAACCGTATACACCTGGTTCTTTTTTAGCGTTTCCCCCAAGAAGTAATCCCAAGGAAGGGACTCAGCGGATAATAAAAAACCAGAACGCTGCTCTTGTTGCTGTCTTAACTTTTGTACCGGGTGAATAATCGTTCCGCCCCTCAACTGGTAACCATTCCAAAGAGGGGGGCCTTCTGCAAATTGGCCTGTGGAGATGGTAAACAAGTTATTGACCCAATCCATGCGTCCGGCAGTACGCATGGTCATACCGGCTAGCTGAATATGGGATTGAATCTCCTCTGGCAACCCCTCCATCCACTTTTCCACTTCTTCAAAACCAAGAGCAGGTACCATCAGCACCACTAAATGTTGGGCAGTCCGCCCGTCCGTGCCACCCTCTGTCGGTTGGGCATAACTTACAGAGCCCCCAACCCAGCCTGTCCAAAAACATAAGGATAACAGCATCAGTATAACTCTTCCTGCTAATCCATTCCTCTCCAAGGCCACAGCTCCTTTTTTCCACACGTTTTTCCACAACCAATGGACCTACTGTTATCTTTTCACCCCCCGGAGAAATCATACCTCATCGAGCCCAAGTGCCAACAAAAACAACAATATATCCACAACATGTGGATAACTTTAACCACATCTGTGGATAAACAGCTAAATACACAGCCATATGTTTCACAACCTCAAATGCTAACAGAAAAGGCACGACTGTCAGCCTTCCAGTTACGATTGTTACCATTTTCGTTTATAATAGGGAAGAGAAAAGTGAGCGAGGAGAGCGACAATGAAATTAGTGGCTATTGATTTGGACGGGACATTGTTAAACCCTAAAGGACAAATAAGTGAAGAAAATGCATGCGCGCTGCGCAGGGCAGAACAGGAAGGTTTGCAAGTGATCATCGCCACCGGGCGGTCCTACCCCAATGCCAAAGAACTGTTGGCCGCAGCCGGTTTACATCCGCCGATCATTAGTGTCAATGGGGCGCTCTTGCACTCGGAGGCAGGCAAACTCATGGCTTGCCAACCGCTCCCTGGTTCTGTGCTAAAACCTGTGTGGGCTAAGCTGGCCGCACAGGATATCTATCTCGAAGTTTATACAAACAGAGGGATCGTAACCAAAACCAAGAGCAGGACTGTGCTGGAGTCACAGTGGAAAAACTTCCGCTCTGCACTCCCCTCTCTTACGGCTGATCAGTTTTACACCATGCTTGATCACCATCTGGCCCAGACCACACAGGTCAAAGACCGGGAATTACAGGAGATGTTCACCTCTAAAGAGCTGGAAGTTTATAAACTGTTGCTGTTTTCCTTTGATCAGCAACAATTAAAAGAACTGAGACAGGAGCTTATTGAAATCGAGGGGCTTAACATCACCTCATCAGATCGTTACAACTTAGAACTGACCAGCCTTGAGGCAACTAAAGGGAAAGCCTTAAAAAAGGCAGCCCATCTCTTGCGCATTCCGCTCAGTGAGGTGGTGGCGATCGGAGATAATCTCAACGATGTCTCTATGCTGCAAATCGCGGGATTTAGCGTCGCCATGGGCAATGCCGCAGAAGAGGTCAAACAAATATGCGATTTTATCACACTGACCAATGACCAGCATGGGGTGGCCCATGTGATTGACAGATTACTCGGTGGTCAACTTCCCCGCAGCCGCCGAGCACAACAAAACGCCTAGCGCTGAGCCAGGCGTCGTACCTTCTTTGTTCATAAAGTTGTACGCGAATCTAATGGCGTCTTCAGCCGGCCTTATGTGCCACCAAGCATCAAACCGGGATGGGCGTTAAGATCCATTTGTTCACGGTTCCCTTTGAGATACTCAATGTAACCTGCCGCGGCAATCATCGCCGCATTATCCGTACATAAATAGGCAGGCGGAATCACCAGTGGCAGCCCCTGCTCAGCACAAGCTTGCTTCATCTCTTCCCGCAAACGGCTGTTGCAGGCTACGCCTCCCGCCAGTAACACTTGCTTGGCCCCATAGGCTTGGGCTGCATGGACCGTTTTGGTCACAAGCACCTCCACCACGCTTTCCTGAAAGCTGGCGGCCACGTCTGGTTTAGGAATAACTTCTCCTCTCCGGCTGGCTTGATTCAAATAGTTAAGCACAGCTGATTTTAAACCACTGAAGCTAAAGTCATATGAACCCGCCTCCAGCCAGGCCCGCGGAAAGTCGATGGTCGCTTCCCCTTCTTTGGCCAGACGGTCAATTTGGGGCCCCCCTGGATACGGAAGCCCAAGTGCCCGGGCCACTTTGTCATATGCTTCACCTGCTGCATCATCCCTTGTTTCGCCCAAAATATGATACTCTCCGTGTTCTTTCATCAAGATCAGTTCCGTATGTCCCCCTGACACAACAAGGGTTACATTGGGAAATTGAAACTCCGTTATTAAACGGTTAGCATAGATGTGACCCGCTATGTGGTGAACACCGACCAAAGGAATCTGATGGGCATAGGCCATCGCTTTGGCTGCAGATACCCCGACCAAGAGGGCGCCTACCAGTCCGGGCCCTTTCGTAACCGCAATGGCAGACAGCTGGTCAGGGGAGACATTGGCTTTTTTCAGAGCTTCCTCGATCACGATGGTAATGTGCTCCACATGCCTGCGCGAAGCCACTTCCGGCACCACACCGCCAAACCGCTTATGAATCTCCATTTGGGAAGCCACTTCGTTAGATAAAATCTCACGCCCGTCACGAACCACACTAGCAGCGGTTTCATCACAGCTGGTCTCAACTCCTAAAATGATCACTGGTTCCTGTTCAGCATGGGCATGCTGGCTTGTTTCACTGCTTTTGTTGTAGTCCATTGCTTTCACCTTTTTCTAAACTGTTTTCTAACCAGTCATCTGCCAGGCAGGGCTCCAGATCGGCCCACATAATCAGCGCATCTTCCTGGTTATCTGTATAATATCCTTTGCGCTGGCCAGTGATCTTAAAGCCCAGTTTGCGGTACAAATTTTGAGCGACATGATTGGAAACTCTCACTTCCAGTGTTATTTTTAAAGCCCCTTTTAAACGAGCCAACAGCATCATACTGCGCAACAGGCGTTCTCCCACTTTGCGGCCGCGAAAATCAGGATGAACAGCAATATTGGTGATGTGGGCTTCATCCACGATCACCCATACCCCGCAGTAACCAATGACTCTGTTCTCAGTTTCCGCCACCATATAGTAAGCAAACCGGTTGTTCGTCAGTTCGTTGTAAAAGGCCTCTTCTGTCCACGGGGTTCTAAACGAGACCTGTTCCACTTCCAACACTTGCTTAATATCCGCCAAGTCCATCAGACGTATTTGGATGGTATCGGCCATCACTTGACACCCTTCCCACATCCTCTTATCCTGCACCGGTCTTAGGACCCATATGGACAAGACCAACAATAAGGGATGATCACAAATTCTGTTTTTCCAGCCACTTCTTCTCCGCTTCCGCCAATTGCAGATATTGGGGAGCAAAAGCATGGATATTTCGTTGTGCTTCTGCTCTGTAATGCCAAGCCAGTTCAGCCAGTGAACGTCCCCGGGAATAGCTGTCACTCTCCGGGGCATAGTGTGCCCGGTCTCCCAACACTTTGGCAATCGCATGACGATGAACCGGCACACCTTCTCCTATAAATAAAAAGGGACCTTCTCCCGCCTGCTGAACTTCCTCCAAGAACTGCTGCAGGGGCTGAATGCGGTCTTTCGCCACCGGTTTGGCCAGATGGTCTTCAGGCTTATAGATCCCCCCGTAGACATGTTCCCGCCTGGCGTCAAATATGGGAACGATGAAACCTTTAAAATCTGTCCTGTTTTGGGCTATGGTCTGCAAGCTGGATAAACCGAGTATGGGCCGCTGCAGGCTCCAGGCCAGGGTTTTGGCTGTGGTGACGCCGATGCGCACACCCGTGTACGAACCCGGGCCATGGGCGACAGCTACAAGATCCAGGTCGGAAGGTTTTAAGTCCAGTCCAGCCAGCAGCTGTTCAATGGCCGGCATCAGGCGCAAAGAATGATTTTTTTGCACATAGGTGTTAAACTCTCCCAGGAGGCGTCCATTGTCCGTCACACCAACAGCCAAGGCCCAGGTTGATGTATCCATGGCTAATATCTTCATGCCAACACCTCTTTAACCAGCTTGACAAAACGTTCTCCGTGCGGAATCAAATAAATGTTCCGCTCCGTTTCCCCGCGCTTTTCGATACGGATGTGTAAACGCTCCTCAGGCAGATGGGACGTAATCTGTTCTGGCCATTCGATCACCGTCACACCGTCTCCGTAAACATACTCCTCTAGACCAAAATCTTCCGTTTCATCTTCCAAGCGATAGGCATCTATATGATAAAGGGGGAATTGGGTCCCTTGATATTCTTTTATAATGGTAAAAGTGGGACTGTTTACATTCCGTTTCACTCCCAAGCCACGGGCCAGCCCTTGAACAAAACTGGTTTTACCCGCCCCTAAATCTCCGCTTAAGGTAATCACGGCTCCCCCAGTGAGCTTGTGAGCCAAAGCCTCGGCCAAGGCCTGAGTCTGTTCAACGGAACCACTATAAAACACATATTCAGATGTTTGCATCACTTAATCCCTCTTTTGCCTGAAATGATTATACCCCATGGGATCCAGACGAACCTTGCCCTGTTTTCCTTCCAACCACACACAGCCTGTGCCTTCAGTTGTGTAACCAATCGGGTAAAAAGGGAAATTTTGGGCCGCAAACGCTTGTTTCATGCGCTCAACTGCCTCAACGGGTGCCGTGCCTACCAAGACAAAATCCTCTCCTCCACCAAGCACCCAAGTATAAGGATCTATGCCGCGTTTGTGAGCATAGTTCAAGAGTATACGGCTGACTGGGAGCTGCTCCTTGCGAATGACCACATCGACTCCGCTGGCTGCGGCAATCTCATTGGCTTCACTGGACAGCCCGTCGCTTACATCGTTGAGGGAAATCGCGTATTCCCGGGCAAATTGGGCCAGCAGACGCCCTTGAGCCACATGGGGCTGCGGCTGCTGATGGGCATCAAGGAGCAGTTGCAGTGCTTCTGGGAGTGGGTAACCATCAGCTGGACGCCCGTGAAGTAGAAGATCTAAACCCGCTGCAGCATTCCCCAGCTGCCCGGTGACAAACAGAATCTGTCCCGGTTTGGCCTGGGAACGGAGCAACTGGACATCTTCTTCCACCTCACCGATTGCCGTCACACTGATCACCAAATGGTCAGGAATAGAAACGGTATCCCCGCCAAGCAAGTCGACTTCAAACTGGTCGGCCAGGTGTTTCATCCCTTTATAAATCTCCAGCAGCTCATCAAGCGTCCAATCATCGGGAATGGCCAAAGATATAATAAAATAGGTGGGTCTCCCCCCCATAGCGGCAATGTCGCTCAAATTGACGGCCAAAGCTTTATAACCAATCTGCCAGCAAGACATCGTTTCCCGTTTAAAATGAATGCCTTCCACCATAGTGTCAGCCGTCACCACTTGTCCCATTCCTTCAGCTGGGCGGTAGACAGCTGCATCATCCCCGATAGGGACAAGCGTCTGTTTGGCCCGATAAGGCTTGAAATAGGAGGAAACCTCTTTAATGAAGGCAAATTCATGATCCAGCTTTCTGTGACCCGCCACGACCATTCCCCCAACTTTTGAAAACATGCTTACTCTTTGATTATATCCCATTTAACCGGTACAATAAAAGTGACGGGACATAAGGAGGTGGCAATATGGAGCTCCATGTGACTGAAGCAGCCTTGGCTGAGTTGCAAGATTATACCATTCCTGAAGGGAAAGGGTTGCGTATTGATGCCGAAATAACCGGTGGATGAAGCTCCACAGTGGATATACAGCTGGCTCTGGATGAGCCCAGACCCAATGATAAAATCATCAACGTTGCACATCTCACCTTTTTTATTGACCGGTTTACCCAGCGTTACATTGGCGAAAAACTCACCCTTGATTTTGATCCGGCACAGGGCTTCCGGTTATCCAACCCCAATGAAATCTTGTGCCAAGGAATTACGATTTATTAGCACATTTAAGACATTGCACCGCGCTTAAAAGGGCTGCCTCAAACACTTTGAGACAGCCCTTTTTGCATGCCAATCCGCTGTATCTTGCAAATAAAAAAAATGGAGCGGGTGAGGGGAATCGAACCCCCGCTGCCAGCTTGGGAAGCTGGAGTTCTACCACTGAACTACACCCGCTCGCTAACCGGATCTATCACATTGCAGAATTAACTATAGCACAGGTTGATTTGAAAGTCAAATCTATTGAACTGAACCTCTCGAAGTATATTTTGCCAGAAATGTGTCAATGATGCTAATAGCCTGGCCTTTTGGCCCTGGCAGCTAGATGATAATCTAGCCATCTTCGAGAGGAGGGATAGTGTGCGAAGGATGTTACTAAGCCTCACAGCCCTGGCGGTGATCCTGGTCGTACCTGGGATAACCAGCGCCTACATGATACAGCCTGGTGATACATTGAGTGAACTGGCTCAAAGGTTTGGCTTAAGTGTGGATGATATCCTTAAACTTAATCCTAACATTAAGGATCCCGATCTCATTTATGCCGGTGACTCTCTGAATCTACCGGGCCGTGAGTCTGAAGCGAAACAGAGCAGGAAAAGTGGCAACAAAGTGTACAAGATGTCTGCCAAAGAAAAGGATTTGCTGGCCAGAATCGTTCACGCCGAAGCAAAAGGTGAACCTTTCGCCGGTAAGGTTGCCGTGGCCCACGTGGTTCTGAACCGGGTGGAGCACGAGGCTTTTCCGGACACCATCACCGAAGTCATTTTTCAGCCCAGACAGTTCCAGCCAGTCTCTAATGGGGCTATTAACCAAAAGCCAGACGAAGAAGCCATCAGGGCTGTTGAGGAAGCACTAAAAACCCGCAGCAGCAGTCAGGGGTCCCTATATTTCTACAATCCCCGGACAGCTACCAATTCGTGGGTTTTTTCACGTGAGACGGTCAAAGTAATAGGCAACCATGTTTTTGCCAAATAGTTTCATGTACCAGAAATAATAGACTTTAAGTTGTAATGACTGAATACTCCACTTCTTTGTTCCGCCATCCCCTTTCCCCTTTTACATTGGGAACAGGGACAGCACAAAGAAGTGGATCTTTTTGTGCTTGATATGGACTTCCGCTAATGATGCACAGCAAGTTCCATGATTGCTTTCCATCCCTTTTTAGCTTATTTTTTATCAAAAGGGAAAACTTATTCCATCTAAAACGAATGCCCAACCTATTGATTGGCAAGAAAGACTGAGGTGATGTAATGGAAAAGGCAGTCCTTGATCGAGTAGTCGACGGAAAACATGCCGTGCTGCTGGTAGGGGATGATGAGCGGGAAGTGATGATTCCCTGTCATCAGCTCCCTCCAGGCGCAAAGAAAGGAACTTGGTTCAAGGTGACATTTCATGACGGAAACATCACATATTTAGAAATTGACGAAACTGAGACGGAAAAAGTTGAAGAAAGGATCAAGGCCAAATTAGCCAATCTGCAGCAAAAGAAAAAGAGCCATTTCAAGAAAAATTGAATGCATGCTATAAAAATGGGGGACCTTTTGGAGTCCCCCAAGTTTTTTAAATCAACAACGGCGATCTAATAGCTGGCACTAATGCAACTCATACCATATAAAGTTCTGGCTATCCTCCATCGTCCACTTGTCTGTTTTCACATTCCATCGTCCAGTCGCCTTCCGTTCTCCTAACTGGAGCTTACCCTCCTGTTTCAACTTCAACACAATGCGTCTGACTTCTGACTCACTCCGGCCAGTGAACCGGGCCAATTGCCGATAACCGGGTGGAACACCTTTGGAAATAATATGGTTTTCAATGATGCGCAGAATTTTGCGTTCAATGTCAGACAACACGTGGCAGCTCTCCCTTCATCGCCGCTAGGATGTTTGCAAGGTGAAATGTTTTGGTTTAGTTCATACAGAACATTTGTTCTTATTAAAGGCATAAATAAAATCCCTTGTCTACCAAGGGATTCAGGACGTGATTATGTATGGTGCGGTCGGTGGGATTTGAACCCACACGCCCAAAGGGCACTGCCCCCTCAAGACAGCGTGTCTGCCAGTTCCACCACGACCGCAATTGACAAGTATGCATAATATAAAGGTGGCTGGGCCGGCTGGATTCGAACCAGCGCATCACGGGGCCAAAACCCGTTGCCTTACCGCTTGGCTACGGCCCAATAATCATGGCGGAGCTGACGGGATTCGAACCCGCGATCTCCTGCGTGACAGGCAGGCATGTTAGGCCTCTACACCACAGCTCCACCTTTAAATGGTGACCCGTAGGGGATTCGAACCCCTGAATGCCGGCGTGAAAGGCCGGTGTGTTAAGCCACTTCACCAACGGGCCACGAGCGTTCATCATTCATGAAGAATGGCGGAGAAAGAGGGATTCGAACCCTCGCGCGGCTATTAGCCGCCTACTCCCTTAGCAGGGGAGCCCCTTCAGCCAACTTGGGTATTTCTCCGCGCATGGCTCCGCAGGTAGGATTCGAACCTACGACCAACCGGTTAACAGCCGGTTGCTCTACCACTGAGCTACTGCGGAATAAAATCATGGTGTTTGGATTTATTCATAGACAAAGTTCACATCCAAGTTATCTGATGTGAACATCTGTTATATTACTATGTCTTGGCCAAAAATGCAAGCCTTTTTTGTAAAAAATCGCTGGAAAATAAAGTGGCACCTCCGCCAGTGATGCATACACTGCCATAAGCGGAACTGTCATAAGCTGACTTGTCCTGATGCAAGTGGTCATAATTTACCAGATGACCGGAAAGTTTGTGCGGAGGTGCCACCTTATGCCTAGATGGCTACAAAAGCAACTGCAGCGTGCCTTTTATGATAAAGATATTTATCAAATCCGCCTGCTGAACGAATGCTGGTATTTATATTACACCCGCCAGCAGTCAAAGTTTAGGCGTCACCACTTTGGTTAGACAGCGGTGGAATCAAGGTTAAACTCACCCGCTCCCGCTCCAGGTCCACTTCTTTTACCCATACGGTGACAATATCACCCACTGAGACCACATCAAGGGGATGACGGACATAATGCTTACTAAGTTGTGAAATGTGTACCAGTCCGTCATTTTTAAGCCCAATGTCCACAAAGGCTCCAAAATCAACCACATTGCGGACCGTGCCTTCAAGTTGCATCCCTGCTGTAAGGTCTTCAATTTTCAAGATGTCTTTCAGCAACAGCGGCTGGGTCAGTTCATCCCGAGGATCCCGCCGGGGCTTTTGTAAAGCTTCAATGATATCGGTTAAAGTGGGTACCCCAATATCCAGCCGGTTCGCCCAGTCCTCAATATCCACACCTTGCAGGGCCTCAATTAACTGGGGGGACCCAATCTCATGTTTCTCAAATCCCAGTTCAGTTAAAAAACGCTCTGCTTCCGGATAGGATTCAGGATGGATAGGGGTTTGGTCGAAAGGATCCTCACCGTCAAAGATGCGCATAAATCCAACAGCCTGTTCATATGTTTTGGCTCCTAAACGGGGGACATCCAACAGTTGACGGCGGCTGGTCAGCCTGCCATGTTGTTCCCTGTATTTCACAACTTCCTTGGCCACCGATTTGTTTAGGCCTGACACATATTGCAACAGGGACACAGAGGCCGTATTCACATCCACACCAACCTGGTTGACCACTGTCTCCACAACAAAGGACAAACTTTCACTTAACTTGGTTTGCGATACATCATGCTGGTACTGGCCCACTCCGATCGATTTTGGATCGATTTTAACCAGCTCAGCCAAGGGATCCTGCAGGCGTCTGGCGATGGAGATGGCACTTCGCTCCGCCACGTCAAGATCGGGAAATTCTTCTGTGGCAAGAGGAGACGCTGAGTAAACACTGGCTCCAGCCTCATTAATCATGATATAAGCCAGCTCATGTTCGGTTTCCTGAATCACTTGGGCCAGAAATTGCTCTGTTTCCCTGGAGGCGGTGCCATTGCCAATGGCCACAATGTCAACCTGGTACTTGTCCACCAAGGCCAGCAATTTCCGTTTCGCTTCCTCTATCTTGTTATGGGGCGGAACAGGGTAGATGACATCAATTGCCAGCACTTTCCCCGTGGGATCCACCACGGCCAGCTTACATCCCGTGCGGTAAGCTGGATCAATGCCCAGCACAGTTTTGCCCCGCACAGGCGGTTGCAACAAGAGGGCACGCAGATTCTTGGCAAAGATGTGGATGGCTTGCTCTTCAGCCTGCTCCGTTAATTCCCGCCGGATCTCCCGCTCGATCGCCGGGGCAATCAAGCGTTTATAACTGTCAACGATGGCCTGGTCTATGTATGACGCGGCAGGGGAACGTTCATTTTTCACCCAGCGCTTCTGGAGGTACCGCTTGATTGTTTCTGTCTCAACTTCAAGCTTAACTTTGATCACTTCTTCTTTTTCCGCCCGGTTAATGGCCAGCACCCGGTGAGAAACAAGCTGGGGGATTGGGCTTTGATACTCATAGTACATGCGGTACACTTGCCTGGGATCATGTTCCTGGTTCTTCAATTCTGTGACCAGCCGTCCATTGGCAAACGTATAATCCCGAATCCACTGCCTGACCTCAGCCTCATCGGCGATCCACTCGGCAATAATGTCCATGGCGCCTTGCAAGACATCTTCCACCGTATGGAGTTCATGTTCCGTGGAGAGATAGCGTTCCGCTTCTTTTTCTGGGCTTTCAAGGGAACAGTTGACAAGCCACTCGGCTAATGGTTCCAACCCTTTTTCCTTGGCCACTGTCGCCCTGGTTCTGCGTTTGGGGCGGAAGGGCCGGTAATAGTCTTCCACCTCTTGCAGTTTCTCAGCCCGCACGATTTTTTCCTTCAGTTCTTCAGTCAGTTTTCCCTGTTCAGCGATAAGACGCAGCACTTCCTCTTTACGCTGCCACAAGTTTTGAAGATAACGATACCGTTCCTCTATGGCCCGGATTTGTTCTTCGTTTAATCCGCCGGTGACTTCCTTGCGATAGCGGGCCACAAAAGGAACGGTATTCCCCTCTTGTAACAGTGCGATTGTTCTTTTGACAGCTTCCTTTGGGATGTTAAGTTCCTGATGCAGGACATTAAACAACGCTTCCTCCATTTTCAAGTGGTCATGCTCCACTATACCTGTCATTCTTCCACACTCCTAACTGCTTTGAGTCAAGGTGTCTGTTTTTTTCAACAGCTCTCTTAACTTGTGCAAAGCTCGCCTTTGCAAACGGGAAACATGCATTTGGGATATATTGAGCCGCTCCCCAGCCTCCCTTTGACTTAAACCCTCAAAAAAAGTCAGCCTGATGACCTGTTGTTCCCTTTCCGATAACACGGGCAGCAATTTTTCCAGCAACATGCGCCTGTTGACCTGTTCATAGCCCTGTTCTGTCTCACCCACCATATCAAGGAGGTTCACCGTGCTGCCATCCTGGCCAGCCTCAAAATCGCTATCCATGGACAAGGCCTGGTAACTGCGGCTGATTTCCAAAGTTTCCAACACTTCTTCTTCCGACGCTTCCACCCGTTGGGCAATTTCTTTAATCTGTGGCGAACGGCCCAATTCAGTGGTTAAATCATCTATCGCTTGTTTAATTTTGGGTGCCAGCTCTTTAATCCGTCGCGGAACATGAACACTCCAAGTTTTGTCCCGGATATAGCGCTTTATCTCTCCCACAATGGTGGGAACAGCAAAACGTTCAAACGTCCGTCCGTATGAAGTATCATAACGGTCCAAGGCTGACAATAGACCGATCATGCCGACTTGAATCAAGTCATCAAGCGCTTGCTCGTTGCTGGCAAACTTGCGGGCCAATGAATGGACAAGGGGTTCAAAATGCAGCACTAGGCGGGTCTTAATCTCTTCGTCCGGCTCTTTCTGGAAAGCCTCAATCAGCCGGTAAATGTCATCTTTATGATGAAGATGACGTTTGGACTGGACGGTCATTAGATTCCACCTCTTTAAATTTGGTCATTTGGATCATGATTCCGTCCTTCTTCTGGATCTCCACGCGATCCATCAACGCTTCAATTAAATACAGTCCCAACCCTCCTTCATACAACGTTTGAATTTCTGTCTTGTGGCTGATCGGTCTGGAATACCGTTTGATCTGATTCACTTCGAAACGTTGCCCGTGATCAATCACCACGATCTCCAAACGGTTAGGATAAGTCAGACATTTAACCCGAATGCTGCCCTCCTGCTCCTGGTAAGCATGAGTAACGGCATTGGTACAGGCTTCGGCCACGGCCACTTTCATATCCTCAATTTCATCGAAGGAAAAGCCCAACCGGCTGGCCAAGCCAGAAATAAGCAGCCGAACAACTCCAACATATTCAGGTTTTGCTGGAATATTCAGTTCCACCACGTCATTTGCCTGCATCTTGAGTACTCCTCCCTACTTGTTAAACGCTAGTAAGTATGTACCCTTATCTATCAGGTTAGAAACATCATTATGGAATAAAATCCTTAGAACAAAAATAAAAAGCCCTGTTCGAACGGGCTTTCGGCTACATTCTGCCGCTAATCAGCTTAGGCCAGCCATGCTGCCTTAAAAATCGATTAACCCTAAGCTGATCTGCAAGGCATCATCCACTCGTGCCATCATCTCCTCATCAAGATGGGTAATCTTATCTGTCAGGCGCTGTTTATCAATGGTGCGTATTTGCTCGAGCAGAATGACAGAATCTTTTTCAAACCCATACATCTTGGCATCAATTTCAACGTGTGTGGGCAGTTTGGCTTTTTGAATTTGGGCTGTAATAGCTGCCACAATAACAGTGGGGCTGAAGCGGTTGCCAATATCGTTTTGAATCACAAGTACGGGGCGTACGCCACCCTGTTCTGACCCTACAACAGGTGACAGATCCGCAAAAAAAACATCGCCACGTTTAACGATCAAATGCTACACCCCGCTCACTAAGCGGTCTAAGGTGTGATCTGCCTCTTCCTCAGCAAGAAACGCTTCCGATGCCATGTTTAGATTTATGTTGGCCATTTCCATATATCCTTTTTTCATGCTTTCCCGCAGCTGACGTTTCTTACGTTCCCGCAAGTAAAATTTCATTGCTTGGCGAATCAATTCACTCCGGTTGGACTGCTCCTTCTTCGCCACCCCGTCCACTTCTTTAAGCAAGTTTTGGGGAAGGGTAATCATGATTCGCTTTGTTTTGGAATTAGACACGATCAAAGCACCTCCAACAATTGCCGTACAACCAATATTATGTTACGCATTCATTAAATATACTACCATTATAGAGCCGAAGGACCAAATTTATACGTCAACACTCTCTTCCCCTATCGATTCTAACATGGGTGCAAATAGTCCTGCAACACATATTTTTGCTATACCAGATGGCGGTCTTTGCTTAACAGATCCTGCACTTCCGGTTTGGAGCCCACATACACTCTGGGCACCCGCTTGGATATCTGGCAAGGGATTTCATAGTTAATCGTTCCGATCAAGCCAGCCAGTTCATCCACGCTCACTTCGCTATCCTCTTCTTTGCCGATAAGGGTCACACGCTGGTTACGCTTATAGGGACGGTCCAGCTTCACCATCATTTGATCCATGCACACTCTGCCCACCACGGGATAACGCCGTCCATCAATCAGCACATGGGCCCGGTTGGACAACAACCGGCTGTAGCCGTCAGCATAGCCGATGGGGATGGTGCCGATCCATTCCTCTTCCCGGGCCCGGTAAGTACAGCCGTAACTGATGCCGTGACCCACTGGGACCTGCTTAACCTGGCTCAAGGCGGAGTAAAGCGAAAAAGCAGACTGAAGTTTAAACGGCAAAAGACCGCCCATCCAATCCGCCGGCAGCAAGCCATACATGCTGATGCCCAGCCGGACCATATTGGTGTGCCGGCCTGTCGTTTGTCTGATCAACCCGGCACTGTTAGCCAGATGAATGAACCGGGGTTTAATCCCGCTTTTAAAAATCAGTTCCACCCTCTCATCAAAACAAGCCAGCTGGCGGCGCAAATAGGCGTCATCCTGTTCATCAGCCGTAGCTAAATGGGAGTAGACGCCCTCCCAGTTCAGCAAGTTGTGATCTGAAGCATGATTCAGCCTCATATAGGCCTGCACCATCTGTTCCAGTTCATCAAGAGACGGGATACCCAGCCGGCCCATGCCCGTATCCAATTTGAGATGAAAAGAAAGGGGAGGTTCCTCTGAGCTGACCCGGGCTGCTATATCTTCAAAATAGGCGTAGTCGGGAACGGTGACAGACAGCCGGTGCCGCTGGGCCAAGGGCAAATACTCAGGCAGCACATAGCCAAGTACCAGTACAGGCGCTTGAATACCTGCCTGACGCAATTCAATGCCTTCCTCCAGCAAGGCCACCGCCAGCCAATCCGCTCCTGCCCTGAGAGCAGACTGAGCCACCCGCACAGCGCCATGACCGTAGCCATCCGCCTTTACGGTGGCCATCAGGGCTTTATCTTTAGCCAGATACTTTTTGAAATTTGCTACATTGTCATAAATGGCATCCAGATTAATTTCCGCCCATGTTTGCCGATAAAACATCCCGCTTCACTCTCTTCGCTTATGCTCTATTATTACTTTTTTATCATATTTATACCATACCATCCCAACAAAAAAGAAGAATAGGTGATCTGCGCCTATTCTTCCCACAACAAGCAACAATCCCTAGTCATAAGAATTTTGCTCCCCGTTGTTTATTTATCCGCTTGACCTGCCATCGACTGGGCAATAGCCACCATTTCTTCTTTAGGCAGGTCGCCCGTCAACCAGAAATCGACACCTTCATAGGTCCAGATTAAGCTTCTATCTGACATTACTCCCACGGCAAAGCCGAGGTCAACCGGTTGGCCTTCGGGCATGCTCACCATTTTAGAATGTTGGGCATGTTGTTGAATGATGGTATAGTGATAATCTCCGGCATAGCGAAGAACCACTTTAGCCTCGCCATCTTGGGCAATCTCTTTCTCTTCCACCAGTTCCACATTTGGGGGCTGATAGGCCGGATAGAACGTGCCTAAACTTCTCTTCTCATTCGCTTCCTCTTCATCGGACACGGCGGGCAAAGCGTCCCGGTGAGCCCCTTGCATGTTCCGCTCAATGTCAAAGGCGTCATCTTCAAAGGTATAATCTACTTCTACATTGGTAAAGTGCACTTCCACCAGCACATTAAAGTCCGCATCCATGAGATGCACCTTGGTTGGCTTTAAGTCTTTATCCAGCCAGATGCGCTGGTGCTTCAGCGTCTTATTATGATAATTGGCTGCTGTATCAAAGACGTACTGGTCCCCTTCGACCGCAAATTGGCGGTTTGAATCGCTTAAGATATCCCTAATCAACGATTCATACAGATAAACCTGGGGCTGGTTGCCAGGCCAGTTGCTCTGGAAGCGGAAACTTTTGTTCAAATGGGGAGTAAGGACAAAGACACCATCATCATTCTTAAGGATTATTTGGGTAATATCCCGCGCCTTGTTGGTCAAACTGATGCGGTAGTAGTCCGGCTCTTTGTGCCACACCTCCACATCGTATTCATGGGGCTCACGGCCAGTTTTAAGTACCAGTTGAATCTCAGCCTTATAACTCTTTAAATCGTCCAGACGCTTGCTCAACTCTCCCGCCACTTCCTCCTCGTCTTTCGCGCCGCAGGCGGCAAGAAGAGAGAAGACCATGACCAGTAAAGCGAGGATCAGCCATGCCTTTCGCATATCATCATCCCTTTCACTCTTTTTACACTCCATATCTATGAGAGGAAAAGGGAAGATATGCAGACTAGCATGACATGCTTAAAAAAATATCATTGTTCAAGGATCACTTGGGCTAAAGCATAGTGGCGGGTATGGGAAATGGAGAGATGGACACGATAAGGGCAGGCCTTCCCATCATCCCACGGAGAGTGCCAGCTAACCACCGGCGCCCCGTCAGACTGACTGAGAATGGAAACATGATGCCAGGAAAAACGCTGGCCCACCCCACAGCCCAAAGCCTTGGCCAGCGCCTCTTTGGCCGCAAAACGGCCCGCCAGATACTCCACTTGCCTCCATTCAGAAAGCGGGGCATATTGGGCCTTTTCATCCGGTGTGAGAATGCGGGCCACAAAACGCGGCTGCCTGTCTCTGAGACGCCTGATCCGTCCCAGCTCCACCATATCAATTCCTGTGCCTATAATCATTCTTTAAGCCCCTTTTCCTGTTCATGATTATTCTTTCATGATTATTCTTTCATGATTATTCTTCCTGCAAAATATGATACAATATGGGCAAGTGTCCTTTCTGGAATCAGCTGTGAGTTGTGAAAGCGAGGTATTAAAGGTATTGAACACTCCCACCACCTACGCTTCGCTTAGAGGTGGGGGATTCTTGGGAACAACAGCCTACCAGCCGTTTATTGACCAAGCGATCCCCGTGTGTCCCACGGTTCAGTTGACTAGGAAGCCAACA